>NZ_JAVBNS010000134.1:0-5563 GCF_031551385.1 Anaerosporobacter sp. | reverse complement strand
ATAGATGATGATGCGGACCTTTCCTTTATTATAACAGAGATGTTAGAAAGTTATGGATATAAAGTGACTTGTGCAGTGGATAGTGTTTCAGCGTTTCGTGCGTTATCAGAGAATGCATATCATCTAATTCTACTTGATATTAATCTGCCTGATGCTACAGGTTTTGAAATATGTAAGGAGCTTAGAAAAGTTTCGACGGTTCCTATCCTATTCGCAAGTGCGAGAACAAGCGAGGATGACCGTGTGACAGGTTTTGACATAGGTGGTGATGACTACCTTCCAAAGCCATATTCTATGAAGGAACTGCTTTCAAGGGTAAATGCACTGATTCGACGTGTGTATGGATTTTCAGAGGAAAAAGTAGTTGGTTTTGGTGATGTGATAATTAATATAAGTGCTAGAACGGTATGTAAAGATGGAATAGGAATTTCGCTATCGTTAAGAGAATTCGACTTGCTTGCCTATCTTTGTGAGCATGAAAATGTAGCGATTGCGAAAGATAAGTTAATAAGTGAAGTTTGGGGAGCGTTTAGTGAGGTAGAACCATCAACATTAACGGTACATATTAGATGGCTAAGAGAGAAACTGGAAGACAACCCTGCAAAACCTGAGTTTATTAAGACAGTTTGGGGTGTGGGATATATGTTGGAGGTTTGTAGATGAAGCATAGAATTATAGGAATAACGATGGTGTTTACAGCTATAATCGTAGGGCTTATTGTAACGTTGTTTGTGTCGCAAAAGCGGACAAATATAGCCGATGAGAACGCTTTACAGATTATAGCTTTAAACGAAATAGATCAGCTTGTCAAGAGGACAACATCTGAAAGTGACAATCAAAAAATAGTTGAGATTAGTGAAAAGATTACACAGCTTGAAGAAAATATGAATGAAAGTAGTATGAATTATAATAATAGTGAAAAAACAAAATTGATTATATACATTGGAGTAGCGGTGGTAGCATTTATATGGATTACTTTCGGCTACATTTATTTTGCTATTTTAAAGCCATTTGATAGGATGAAAAGTTACGCTGCTAATATAGCAAAAGGCGATTTTGATACATCGCTTAACTATGAACGTTCAAACTATTTTGGCGATTTTACTTGGGCTTTTGATAATATGCGCCAAGAGATAACAAAATCACGTTCTTGTGAGCGTGAAGCAATTGAGAATAATAAAACGGTAATTGCAACCCTTTCCCATGATATAAAAACACCAATTGCATCAATTCGTGCATATAGCGAAGGATTAGAAGCGAATCTTGATTGTAATTCTGAGAAGAGAGTGAAGTATCTTGAAGTAATTATGCGTAAGTGTGATGAAGTAGCAAAACTTACAAACGACTTGTTTTTGCATTCGCTTGCTGATTTGGATAAATTAAAGATAAGTCTTGAGCCGATTGAAATATGTGGATTTTTATCTGAAATAATTGAAGAAATATCAGCGGAACGAAATGATGTTTTTGTGCAGACATGTTTCGATACGGCTATTATAAATGCAGATAAAAACAGATTTACACAGCTTGTTGAAAATATTATTAATAATGCAAGAAAATATGCAAAAACAAAAGTTGATGTGACGATTGAAATTCATAATGATGGTGTTACTATTCGTTTTCGTGATTATGGAGAAGGCATATCAGATGAGGATATGCCTTTTATTTTTGATAAATTTTATCGTGGTAAGAATTGTGGTGACGAACAAGGTTCAGGGCTTGGATTATATATTGTAAAATATATTGCAGAGCAAATGAATGGTAGTGTTATGTTGAAAAATCATGTAAAAGGATTAGAAGTAATTCTAAATCTCTTAAGGATTTCTTAATAACTATTTTGTTAGACTAAGAGCATGTTTGAAAGTTCGGAACAAGCATTTTTCAAACACGCTCTAAGAAAAACAAAAAGGAGAGAATCTATGAAAAATATAATCATGTCTGCAAAGGCATTATGCAAAAGCTATGCTCATAACGGAGAGCAGAATCATGTACTAAGCAATATTGATCTTGATATTTATGAGGGAGATTTTACAGTAATAATGGGGGCATCAGGTTCCGGAAAATCTACACTCTTATATACCTTGAGTGGCATGGATACTGTTACATCTGGGCAGGTGATATACAAAGATGAAAATGTTGCAGGTTATAATGAAAACAAACTAGCGAAACTTCGTCATAATGATTTCGGTTTTATATTTCAGCAAATGCATCTTGTGAGTAATCTGAGTCTATTTGAAAATATTGCTGTTTCAGGTTACCTTAACAAAACAAAAGCAGCAGTAGAAGTGAGAGAATATGCAAGTGAGCTGCTTGGAAAAATGAATTTGACACAGGTGAGTACACATTTGCCATCGCAAGTTTCGGGTGGAGAGCAGCAACGTTGTGCAATAGCAAGAGCAGTTATCAATACACCAAAGCTGTTGTTCGCAGATGAACCAACAGGAGCACTTAACCAACAAAACTCGATAGCAGTGTTAAATCTATTATCGGGTTTGAACAGTAGTGGACAAAGTATATTAATGGTTACACACGATATGCGAGCTTCCCTTCGAGCAAATCGAATACTTTATATCGAAGATGGTAAAATAATTGGTGAACTTATACTTCCACCATACAGTCGTGAGGATGAAAAAAGTCGAGAAACACAAGTAAACGCTTGGCTCTCCTCTATGAAATGGTAGGTGTGGATATGGAAATTTTAACAATATTAAAAGCAAATATAAAGCATAAAAGAGGGGCGTTCAAAAGCATTGTAGTTTTTATGATGATTATTTCAATGGTGATTACAGCAATTTTAAGTCTTAGTGAGAATATTGACAAAAACTTAAAAAATGCACATAAAAATGTGGGTTCAGGTGATTTTGTATCGTATATTTCGGAAGAAAAATTCACTGCAGATATAGAAAAAAATATAATGGAGAATGAAAACGTTGAGAAAATCAAAGCAGTACAGACTCTATATGTAGCCAAGCATGATGTGGAAGGCGAAGGAAATGGAAATGCAATATTTTTAACAAAATGGGAGGGCGCTTATCCAGTTTATAATGAAAAGTGTTCAGATTTTATAGATAATAAAGTGGGTTTACAAAAAGGGGAAATCTATGTTCCGCTTGCATACCAGTCACTTTATGATTGTAAAATCGGTGATAACATAACAATTGCTACAAAAAACGGAGATGAGAAATACCGAATCAAAGGATTTATGGAAGAACCATTTAATGGGGCATCTTTAATGGGAATTAAGCAGGTTTGCATATCGGCTGATGATTTCGATAGAATGTATGACCAGTTGGCAGATGAGATGACAGATGCCCAGCCGCTAATTATAAAATATTATCTTGTACATGTGTATCGTAATAGCGAAAGTACACTTTCTGATGCAAAGTTTAAAAAAGATGTGAATGAAACAAGTAAGATACTGGATAATTCGTTTGTTACCCTTTCCTTATCAGATTCCATTCATTATACCGAAATGATGACGGATATCGGTTCTGGGATTTTATTTGTATTTATTATATTGATGACGCTTATTGTTTTAATTATTATAAGTCATAGTATTGCAACTAGTATTGAGATGGATTACGTAAATCTTGGCATATTAAAGTCGCAAGGATTTACGAAGGGGAAAATTCGTCAAATTTTTATATTACAGTATGAGATAGCACAACTTTTGGGGGCGGTGATTGGTATAGTGATAGCAATTCCCCTTACAAAATTGTTGGGAGATGTATTTCAGCCGATTACCGGGATTCATGCAACGGCAGATATTGCAATAGCACAATCTTTACTATTGAATTTTGGAATTCTAGTTCTTGGCGGTATATTTGTACTTGTTAAGACAGCCAAAATTGCGAAGATTTCTCCTGTTAGAGCAATTTCAGGAGGACGAGAAGTGATTTATTTTGATAGCCGAATCAATATGCCGATTGGTAAAAAGTTTTTATCTGGGCGACTTGCATTAAGACAATTTACTTCAAATAAACGTCAGTATATAGGAACTATTCTTATTGTTTCGATACTTGTATTCTTTATGATGAGTATGACAATTTTGGCAGGAAGTATGACATCAGAAAGTGTTTCAGAAAGCTTTGGGGTAATACCAGCCGATGTATCTGTTACACTTACGAATTCCTTTGATATGAGTCATGCAAAAGATATAGAAACCGAAATTTCGCATATTGCACAGATTACTTCTGTTCGCTATCATGCGAGTGAGTATCTTACACTGAATGGAACGGACTTGTACTGTACATTTCTTGATAGTGGGGAAGGATTTACAAGTGTCTTTAAAGGAAGAGCACCACTTTATGATAATGAAATTTTAATTACAGAAATTGTGGCAGATGAGTTGGACTTAAAGATGGGAGATAAGGTACTTGTTTCTGGAGGTGAGCAAGAAGCAGAGTATTTAATAACTGGTTTTTATCAGACAACAAACGATGCTGGAAGGACGTTTGCCATGACGTTTGATGGTGGAAATAAGGTTGGAATCAAACGCCCTGAAAGTATACTCTATATGGTTGAGGATACAAGTAAGATTTATGAAATTGTTGATTGTATAAACGAAATATATGGAGAAACAGTGACAGCAAGTGCAGAAGATAGCAATTCAATGGCAGAATTAATTGAAATTGCATTAACTTCAATTTCGGCAGTTATTTATGTTATCTCAATATTCTTTATACTAGTGGTAGTCAATATGGTTTGCTCAAAAACATTTTTAAAGGAGCGACAAGACATAGGCATTTTTAAAGCACTTGGTTTTGCTGTGAAAGACTTACGTTTACAGTTCGCAATTCGGTTTTTTATTGTATCAATAATAGGCTCTGTAATAGGAGTTGCACTTTCGGTATTATGTAGTAGTGAATTGATAAACCAATTGATGCGACAAACTGGTGTAACAAATTTTAAAACAGATTATACAATCTTTACAATTGCTGCGCCAACTACTCTTGTGTGTCTATGCTTCTTTGTATTCTCGTACATAGCATCAAGAAAAGTTAAGTCGGTTGTAGTTAGAGAACTTGTAACAGAATAGATGGGGAGAAAAGCGTTGTGGTATTGTGCCATGACGCTTTTAATCATTAAAAGAAAGTTGTATGTTATGACAAATGTTTCAAACTTAGCAGTATCTTAGCGTATGCAGGGAATGGAATGTGATAAAATTATAACGGCAATATAGTATAAATCGTGCTAGCGTTATAATAGAACACGATAAGAATGGAGGATATAGTAGTGAAGTCTAGTAAAAGCAAGTTTGCGATTCTTATAGGGGTTATCATTGCATTTGTTGTGATTGCGTTTGTGGGAATGGGCGATTCTGTCAAGTCGATAAGAAATATGCGATACGGGATAGATATACGAGGGGGAGTAGAAGCAATATTTGAAGCGGATGGTTTGGAACGAAAACCAACAGCTTCTGAGCTTGATTCTGCAAGAACGATTATTGAAGCACGTTTAGATGCAAAAAATATTTCAGACAGAGAAGTAACAGTTGATAAGCAAGGTGGATATATTATTGTAAGATTTCCTTGGAAATCAGGGGAGACAAATTTCAATCCAGAAG
>NZ_JAVBNS010000119.1:0-6112 GCF_031551385.1 Anaerosporobacter sp. | reverse complement strand
AAGCAAGAAAATTGCTTCGTTCGACTTGCATGTGTTAAGCACGCCGCCAGCGTTCATCCTGAGCCAGGATCAAACTCTCAAATTTAGTTTTGATCTTTCGTTCAGAATCAACTAACCAAACTGGCTATTTGTTTCCGTTTTCAAAGTAAGTTTCCTTACTTTGTACTGTGTACTAAAAGTACATATATTTTTTTGAAAATCTTTTTGTATCACTTTGTGATACGTTTAGAATTTTCAGGGTTGTTTCACTGTTTAGTTTTCAATGTTCATATTGTTACTTTATTTGCGTCATTGCTTTGTTAAGCAACCACTTCAAACAACTTTCTTATTTTATCACAGTCAAAATTGTTTGTCAATAACTTTTTTTCAAGATTATTTTCTTTCAATTAAGTTCTTTTGTTTCCCAAAAAGCTTAATCAGTTTAACATACTGCAAATTGTTTGTCAAGAAGAAAATATTCATCTTGTTGTCAGTTATTTAAGTTGCATCGCTTAGCGACGAACTTTATTCTATCATTTACGCAAACATTTGTCAACAATTAAATTGCAATTTTTTTATAGAAATTTGATTTTCTATATAATACAGCATTTTTCCCTTCACTCAAGAGCAATATTAGCATAACATAGGCATAAATCTACCCTTTCTACTTAATATTCCCATAATATAAATTTAATATTCCTATTATTATCGATTTTATTTCAAGTATCCATTACAGAAAGACCTTGCTACCTTTCAATCAAGTTCTCAAGTATCGCACCAGCAATCGCTTCCATATCTTTATTATACTTCTCTCCCATCTCATCTAATAGATTGATTACATATGATCTTGTTGGTGTTTCACTCATTTCTATTAGCAGTAAAAGCCACCCTGCTTCTCTAAGAAGCTTTCCCAGCTCCTCTTTAAAATACTCACAGCAATTCTCTAACGTTGGATTTATTAGATGAAATGGAGGTACTTCGTTAAAATAACTCTCCTGATACGCATTAAAGAAGTCTTCAATTTGCTCCTCAATAGAATCGAATTGAATAAAGTCTTCTTGTATCTTTAATGTATTTAACGTAATCTCCCATGTATGTGGATGCCTTTCACCTAGATTTCCATCTATATATATCGCATGGCTTGCATTCACATAAAATTTGAATTTATATTGATGGTATCTCTCTAACACCTTAGCTACCCCTTTTCACTTTCTTCTATTGAACGTATTGAACATTTGCGTATCTTCTCTAGCTCTATTAGCGGTTCTTCCATCACTTTTGTAATTGTTCGGCTCTTAACAGTCACTTTAATTCCGTTCTCATTCGCAATGCTTCTTGCTCTTTCTTCTATTGCAATATGAGATTGCATTACAACTTCTATCTCTGTTCTTATTATGAATAATACAAACTCTCCCTTTCCTATTTCAAGCAACTCATATCTATGTGTAAGCTCAACATATAACTTCTCTTCTATTTCCTTCATTTTATTTTTCGTAAAATACAAGTCTCCCATATCAAATTGTATATGTATCATACTGACTGGAAGATATCTACTCTCATTTGCCTTTTCTAATAGTAATTTCATCAAATTCGTATCATATTGAAACTCTTGCTCGTTTACTGCTACTGTTTCCTTTTCAAAAGCATTTCGCCTCAACTCTTGATTTACTTCTTCTATCTTGCAATTTAGATTAACTACTTCTTTCTTATAGTTCTTTATCTCCTTAGACATCTTCATTGCCTTCCATACAAAATATATTCCAAGCAAACCAAGCAATAGCAGCACTACAACAACTTCCATCAACAATACCGTCTTCGAATGACTGTATCCCCAATCCATAAGAAGTAGCGATTTCTCTACAACTAATCCAATCGTGACTGTTTCATTATTAACCATAAATGAGCACTGCGTTGTCATTATAGAAGCCTCTTGCAATTGTTCCATAAACTTCTCTAACAAAATCGTGCTGCTATCCTCTATCAAATTATGATTTTTATAGTAGATAACAGTATCCCCATTTGCTACATATATCCAAGCCACATCATCAATGAAATTTTCTTTATCCATATATACTATGAGCTTATCCCTATTGTCACCGTTTATCACATCACTTTGCATACTAAGCATAGCATTCTCTGCAAGCAATTCATTCTTGATTTGAAGTTCTTGGTTGTATAGTTTGAAGAACTGCTCCTCTTGCTTTTTAAACTGTATTATGTATAGGAAAACAATAACAATACTAATAAGAACTACAAGGCAAACAGCCCCATTATATTTGTTTATTCTAAATCTTCTCTTCTGTTTCAAAATTTTCCCCTTTCTTTTAAACGCCTCCTCTGCAATTCCTTACCTACTTATTCACATTGTTTCTAATCTTATCTAACGCATGAGCCACTTTCAAAAAATCACCTTTTACCATCTTCACAAAATGTTTTCTCTCTTCTGTTAGATTACTTGTTCGCCACACTTGTACTCCCTTAATCGCATTAATGATTCCAGCAAAGCGAAACCAAAACACCATAGAATTGTACATAGGAAGTAAAAATATCACATACCATTTCCGAACATAGTAATGCCTAAGCTCCTTATCTTTGTTCAAAAATAATGTTATGCAGATATAGAATAGGAATGTAGTTATTACATTAAAACAATAAATCAAAATCACAGACGCAATTACTAATTGTAACGGATAATTCATAAAAACCAGATACAGCAATGCAAAATACCATATCATACGTGGCAATGCAAATGTATGATCGTATAGAAGAAGTTTTGTTATAACATTAAAATGTTTCTTCTGTTTCGTTTTCTTTTTCCCAGTCTCAAACATATGTGCAACTTCGAGTTCTCCTCGCTGCCACCGTTGTCTTTGTGTATAGAGTTTATTCGCATCTTCAATTGGATCAACAAAGAAATAGGCATCTGCACATAAGCTAACTTTTTGCTCTAACCACTCCCTAACTTGAAATGTAATTTGTGTGTCTTCGCAAACCGTATCTGTATTATATAGCCTTGTCTTTAATATCGTTGACTTCTTAAAAGCAGAGAATGCACCCGATAACGTATATATACTATTGAATTCCGCTTCAAAATTCCTTCCCGCAAGAAACGCTTGTGCATACTCACAAAACTCTACCCTTCGTAACATTTTTAGCAAGAATGGTTTTGTATCTTCTATTAAGTTAGGGTCTGTAAGAATCGTTCCTGTTACACAATGAACCTCTTCATTCCTTTCAAAATACGTCACAATATTACGCAAGGCTTGTGGATGAAGTGCTCCATCACTATCTATATGAATTATGTATTTTCCCGTGCTGTTAAATAATGCAAGGTTTAGAGCCCTTGATTTTCCTTGTCTTGATGTTAACCAATTCATATTCAACTCAGGAAAATCCAATTGACACTTACTAAATTCCTCAAAACTCGAATCATTTCCTCCATTATTCACAACCATAACATAGACCCGTCGTTTGTCATAATCGGAATTATATACTGACTGAATGCAATTTCGTAACGTATTCGCTGAATTATAAACAGGTATAATAATCGTTATCTCTGGTAAATGTATTAACTTTTCTTGCTTCTTCTCTGTCCGTCTCTTTTTCATCTGCTTTTTAGCTAGTATAATTATATTAAAGATTGCTGGAATCACTTCTAGCAGAATTGGTATAATAACCCATGCCATATAGAAAACGATTGTACTAATCACATAATCACTCATTATCATAACCAAAACTACCTACCTTCTGTCTTATAATTTGCGCTTTTGTAAATACTACATAGTAAAGTAACATCGATAATCCATAGAATATTAGCCTTCCAACTATTGTGTGTGCAAGATAATACGCTCTATTTCCAAATATAGCAACTATCACACCAATCACTACTAATCGAAGAACATTGGCAAAGAATAGATAAAATCCTCCTGATATGCCTACTAATATTTTCTCAACAGGAGTATATACTGCAAAAAACACAAGTAATGAAAAGAATGCTGCCATTTCAATGATTCCAGCACATTCGTAGTCTACAATCAAAGAAATAGCACCATTCGTATTCTTAATAAATAGTATCGCATACTCCGGATACCCTTCAAACATTTGCAATCCCTTTCCTATACTACCAGAAACCATAGTGACTGCTTTTGTTAGGGGTATCGTAAGTATAGGCTGAATATAAACCATAGAAAACACAAACATTCCCACACTTCCTATCATAAAATACCAGAAGTTCAATTTTCCACGTCGTAATACTGACAATATATATAGCCAGATTAAGAAACTTGCTAATTTCAACCAATCCATACTATTCACAACTTCTTTCTTCTTATCATTATCTTATGCATTTAGACTTTCCTCTTTTATAGGTTATAATACCATTTATTGCAATCACTACCATAATAGCTACTCCTACTACCGCTCCCGAAGATGTACCTGCAATTGTAATTGCATCTCTTCCAATATTAGGATTATATACTTTAAGTACTCGCATAGCTTCCACTGGTATATCTGTAATCTTAGAAACTACATTTAAGTCAATTGCAAATTCCACTTCATCTCCAATTAAATGATCTGCATCGTAGATTGTCAGTGCTGCTTCTCCCATATAATACTTAGGATATTCATTATAGAAAACCCCAAGTCTATCCGTGGTTCCAACTGGTAACTTATACATATCCGTACCCCAATCTATATTTTCATCTGCTGTACTCTTTTGAATTGTCAAACCAATGCTTGTGCTATTGTTTATTGTAAGTTCAATATACGAAATTACCATTGGGCTACTATAAGCATCGTTCATCTCAAAGTGTCCATATAGAATATCTTCTTCCAGATATAATGCACCTTGATGTACTTGATTTGGATCAGGTGAGTACCATGAAATATCAGTATGCGGAATATGTCTCCAATCCGAATATACACCATCAATTTGAATAGATTGATTCGCTGTTGCATAGATAGGAACTGCAATTGCAAATGTTAATAGTAACACGCTACAAATTATTGATACGCTTTTCTTCATAAATACCACTCCATATTTTGACCACTTTCATAGATACTTTTGCTTCATCTCTAATATCCGTTTAAGTTGTCTTGAACTATTTTGTATATGAGCAGAGCAATGAATAATACGATCAGATATCGAATAGATTCGTAATGGATTTTCACAAATTTCGAGCTGAATTAGATCCAAATTCACATGTTGTAATTTTTCTTTCACCTCTTCATAAAAATACTCTCCCATAGCTTCTATTGTAGGTATTTCTCTCACAAAACAGGACAAATCGTTTAATTTCTCACCAGTAAACCTACTAAAATATTCTTCCAAAAACTCTTCCACTTTCGAAAACAATTCAATGTTATCATTGCCATAGGTTTCGATGTATAACACTACAGTGAATGTGTGGGGATGCATGTCTTCCTTCAGTTTCGTCATAGAGTGCTGTGCACTAAAGTAATATTTGAATTTATAATAATGCAACTGCTTTCCTACTAAACCCATACTATCCTCCACACTAATTTCTAATCACTATATTTTAAAACATATTTTTTCTTCTTATCTTTTCTTCTAGTTCGTAAATAATTGTGTCCAGTACACTACGTTATTACTGTCGATATAGCAACCAACACCTAATTTGTTATAATTCTTTGACATGATGTTTGCACGATGTCCTGAAGAATTCATCCACGCATTCACAACATCTGCTGGTGTTCTTTGACCATACGCAATATTTTCACCTGCTGCCTGATATGATATTCCCATCTCTTTTAATATACTTGAGAATGAAGAACCATTTGGTCTTGTGTGTGAAAAACTTTGCTTCGTTTCTATTGCTCTTGTGTATGCTGCCTGTTCTAATATAGACGTCGTTGTTAACTCACTTAAGCCTTCCTTCGCTCTTTCGATATTGACAAGACGTAATACTTCTTTTGTATATGCTGCATTGCTTGATGTAGCTGTGCTCGAATTATCTTGGTTTTGACTCTCATCTTGGTTGTTATCTTGGTTTTGATTTGAGTTATTATTTTGATTTTCATTCGAGTTCTGGTTATCATCTTGATTATTGTTTTGATCTTGGTTGTTATTTTGATTCTCGTTCTGGTTTTGATTCTCGTTACTATCTTGGTTATT
>NZ_JAVBNS010000066.1:0-7107 GCF_031551385.1 Anaerosporobacter sp. | reverse complement strand
GAAAACTTATATGACAGAATGTAAACTCACTTGTAAGTTTGTGAATGGCATTATACAAATCAATGGATTCATCATGCATGTTATGAATACTACTTCGAATACTATCCATTCCTCCAGAGATAGAATCTCTAAGGCTTGTTAATGTTTCTTTTGTAATATCTTCTTTTGTTATTGTAAGTAAAGCACCTATTTGTAGTAGTGATCTTGATAGCAAATGTCCAATATTATCATGTATTTCTTTAGAGATACGATTACGCTCACTTAACATGGCAGCAGTAATTTCAATATCTTGATTCTCAAGTAATGTTTGATTCTGTTTCTCAAGTATGATTTCTAATTCTTTCGTATCATCACGAAGATGATTGTATTCATTAACTAAAGTAGTCTCTTTTTCCGATTTGTATTTGATAAGTAAGCCTGTTGCCATCATAATGCAAAAGATAAACAGTTTATCATTATAATAGAATTCAAAGTTAATAATAAAAGGTATTATTGCAAACACAATTGTTGAATATAACTCTGTTGTAAATATATCATAAAGCATAATAGGTAGATAATATAGTAAAATAGGGAAAAACGAGCTAACTACTAAATATAAAACGAAAATACCGATATGAATTTGTTTCTTGTCTGTAGAAGAGCAGATACACGTAAAGATAACCGTAAGAAGAAAGTACACAATGGAGTACGTATTATTAAAACATAAAAAGCAAAATGTGCCACTTAAAGCCAATAAAACTAGTTTATCAATAATCTCTGTCAACGTTGTATACTCCTTCCTTAATTGTTTGTTTAGCGTACTTGTGTATGATAGGTTTTGAATGCAAAACTTTGTAGGTTTTCATAGCTTCTTCGTTGCTGTAGGTTACTGAGTTTTGCATGGCAAGGTTATTGATACACAAGTCAGGGGAAAGTGTTCAATAAAAACTTCCAAGTTTTAAATAGCAACCTAGATTGAATCATTTATCTAGTATAATCTTTTAATGTGAGAAATACGTTCGAGAATTTCTTCTTCCACTATACCATTTGCATATTAAAATCTCAATAAAAATTATAAGATATGTTGGCTGAAAGGTTAAAATATTACAATTGTCATATTGATACATGACGACGTACACTAGAGAGATTTTTACTATTGTGGTATAGTTTGTTAAGAGTGTTTATTGGTAACTATTCAGAAGGTAATAACGCAACACATGTGTATGTTTTGCGTTATTTCAAAGGCTTTTGTAGTTATCTATGAAGATTTGGAGGGTAAAAGGTTGTATATAGTTGATGATGAATACTTGAGAATATTTATTCGTTCAATATCTAGCCTGTACTTGTGTATTAAAAATGTAAATCAGCAAAACTTAATTATCAAAATCTGCTTCTTCGCTGCTGTCCTAGGACTAAGAAACGATAGCGAAGCACCTATAGTACTTCTTAGTGTGTACATAAGTAACCTAGGAAGGCGAGGCAAGGACGCCGAGCCAGCCTGAGCTGAGGCAGGATGCCGAATCGAAGGCGGTTCCGTACCATTTGAGTAGCTATCCATACACACTTAGAAGTTCTTAGGTGCATAGCGTGTTTCGTGTTCTAGGACAGCAGCAAAGAAGCCAGAAAATGTATCAAAGTTTTGCAGGGAAAACATATAAGACACAAGTACATCTATAAACTATAAACGAATAAATGTTCTCAAGTATTCATTCCAAAGAATAAAAAAACCTTTTACCCTCCGAATCCAATATAAGTAGATGGAGGGGAATTGTATGATAGTTAAAGTGAGTAATTTGGTTAAGAGGTATGACAAACTTGTGGCTATAGATCATCTTAATCTTGAGATACAGGAGGGTGAGATATTTGGATTGCTTGGGCCGAATGGTTCAGGGAAGTCTACGACGATTAATTGTATCTTGTCATTGTTAAAGTATGATAAAGGAACGATAGATATCTTTGGTAAGCCAATGAAGCCGGATGCTTATGATATAAAAAGAGATATTGGGATTGTAATGCAGGATGTTGCTGTGTTTAATGAACTAAGTGTGTATGATAATGTTTACTACTTCTGTAGTCTTTATGTGAAAGATCCGAAGGAGATTCGTAGATTGACAGAGGAAGCAATTGAATTTGTGGCATTAGAGGACTTTAAGAAGTTTTATCCTAAGAAATTAAGTGGTGGCCTTCTTAGAAGATTAAATATAGCGTGTGGTATTGCACATAAACCGAAGTTGATTATACTTGATGAGCCTACTGTAGCGGTAGATCCGCAGAGTAGAAACAAGATACTTGAAGGAATTAAGAAATTAAATGAAGATGGGGCAACCATTATATATACAACACACTACATGGAGGAAGTGGAACAACTCTGTGATCGTATTGCAATTATAGATAAAGGGAAAGTAATTGCAAGTGGTACGAAGGAAGAGTTAAAGAATATGATTTCTCTTGGAGAGATTATCACACTTGAGGCATATAACTTGCCAAAAGAACGAATTGAAGAGATTAAGAATATTCCTAATGTAGCAAGTGTTGCTTATAATGGACAGAATATCGTTATTAAATCCAATAAGGGAAAGAATAATTTGATTCATATCCTTAATTATTTTGAAGAGAATAAGATTTCTATGGGTAAAATATATTCGGAACTTCCTACACTGAATGATGTGTTCCTTGAAATTACAGGAAAAGAATTGAGAGATTAATGAAAGAGAGAGGGTGGAAGTTATGGTATTTAGATTATATTTTACGAGAATAAAATGCCTCTTTCGTGACAAGCAGAATGTATTCTGGTCGGCATTGTTTCCGATTTTCTTATCATTTGTATTTAGTTTGGCATTTTCAAATCTTGATAGTGAAGGAGAATTCACAACAATTGATATTGCTATTGTTGAAGCAAATGAGCAAAGTTATATATTAGATGCTGCGATGGGAGCTAAATTTAGCGAAGATGTAACGATGTTTCAGATACAGCAAGTTAATGAAGCAGAAGCAAGAGCGCTCTTGAAAAAAGGAGAAATAGTAGGTTATATTGTTGATGGTGAAAAACCAGCGTTATATATTGGTGGGTCAAGTATTGAAGCTACGATTCTAAAGTCATTTGTGGATAACTATCTACAGACAATGAAGAAGGTTATGCTAGTGGAAAGTACAAACCCAGAGAAAGTACAAGATGTAATTAATGCATCTATGAAGAGCGTAGACTATATTAATGATGAAAATGTGGCAGAAAAATCACCAAAAGGAACATTAATTTATTTTTATGCATTACTTGCGCTTGCATGCTTATATGGAAGTAATTTTGGAATTGCAGAGATTAGTGATATACAAGCAGATAAGTCAGCAAAAGGAGCGAGAATAAATGTTGCACCTGTTCATAAATTAAAGTTACTGATTTGCAATATTTTCGCGGCGATTACAGTGCAGGTACTGTGTGTACTTGTGGCAATTACTTTTATGATATATGTATTATCAATAGATTTTGGTATGAGGGTTGGACTTCTAGCACTTACCTGTGTGCTTGGAAGTATATGTGGTGTTACATTCGGTGCAATGTTACGTGCTGTTATTAAGAAGAACGAGAAAACAGTTAGTGCAATTTCGAATGCAACAGTATTACTATTATCATTTTTTGCGGGACTTATGAATCCTAACATAAAATTTATCATAGCTGAGAATATACCATTTGCAATGAAGATTAATCCAGCAAGTTTAATTTCAGATAGTTTTTATTGCCTCTATTACTTTGATTCACTTGAGAAGTATTGGACAAATATATTGTGTATGCTACTTGTGACAGTTGCATTTATTGTAATCACATATTTCGTAACAAGGAGGAGACAATATGCAAGTATTTAATGGATATATCAAAGTATTAAGACGATCAATAACTTCATTATTCATATATATAGGAGTATTTGCAGTACTTTTGGTAATCTTCTCGAATTCAAGTAATAATTCCACAAGCGGAACATTTGAGGCAACGAAAGTAACAACGGCATTTATTAATAATGACAAGGATAGTGCATTAGTAGCTGATTTCAAGGAATATCTAGAAGGATATTGTGAATTCATTGAAATAGGAAGTGAGAAGGAAGAGTTGCAAGATGCTTTGTTTGTTCGAAAAGTTGAGTATATTATAACGATTGATGAAGGATTCGAACAGCGATTTCTGGAAGGAAAAGTCGTTACTGTTGATAAGATGAGTGTACCAGATTCACAGAATGGTTTTTATATAGACAATGCAATTAATATGTATTTTAATACATTAAAAACATATACAGATACAATGTCAGAGCTTTCGTTACAAGATTTATGTAAACTGACAAGAGATACATTAAAAGAATCAGTGACAATTAATTTGATACAGGAAAAGAGTGAAGCAGATGCAGTGCAGTACTATAACATATTCTTTAACTTTTTATCGTATGTAATGGTAGGGGGATTCACAGCTTGTATTGGCAGTATCATGTTAGTATTCAATGATGTGAAGATAAGAAGACGTAATGTAGTAGCTCCAATATCGAATAAAAAAGCAAATTTACAGATGGTACTTGCTAATTTTATCTTTGCAGTTGCGTTTTTTGTAATTATGCTTGCGCTTGGTATTGCAGTTAATCCAAATAAAGTTGTTACTGTTGGAATTGGTCTGAATATATTGAATTCCTTTGTATTTTTGTTCTGCGCATTAGCAATCAGTTATATTATTGGATTGACAGCGAAATCAGAAAGTGTAGTAGGTTCCCTATCGACAATAATTTCTCTTGGGCTTGCATTTCTAAGCGGGGCTTTCGTACCACAATACCTATTGTCTGATACCGTAATTAGGATAGCAAAGTTTACGCCAAATTATTGGTTTGTATGTGTGAATGATAAAATAGCGGAAATTACTACATTTACAAAAACAAACGTAATCGAATTGCTTGGCTATATGGGAATTCAGCTCATGTTTGCAGGGGCGCTATTTAGCATTGCAATTGTAATTAGTAAGAAAAGAAGTCAAAGAGCAGAATAAAAGTTACACGAACAAATAAAACACTTGATTTTGTACATTTTTTCGATATAATATACAGTGGTAAATACGTAAATTTAATTAAGGTTGTTGCAGATGAATCGATTAGCATTTATCATGTAACAACCTTAGTTCGAGACAATAGAAAGTTGAAAGGCAGTGTCGTGAGTAGAGTAGCGGCAGGCGTAGGTAGGTGTAAAAATGAGTATATTAAATGTAACCAATCTTAATCATGGATTTGGAGACCGTGCAATCTTTAATAATGTGTCATTTCGTTTACTAAAAGGGGAACATATTGGACTTGTAGGTGCAAATGGAGAAGGTAAGTCTACCTTCATGAACATAGTAACTGGAAAATTAATGCCAGACGAAGGGAATGTAGAATGGTCTAAAAATGTGCGTGTAGGATATCTAGATCAACATGCGGTACTTACGAAAGGAATGACAATTCGTGATGTATTAAAATCAGCATTCTCCTATCTTTTTGATTTAGAGGCAAAGATGAATGATTTATGTAATCAAATGGCAGATGCAGATGAAGATGAGCTTGCTACAATGATGGAGGAGTTTGGTGTTATTCAAGATACCCTAGACGCCCATGATTTCTATATTATTGATTCTAAAGTGGATGAAATTTCGAGAGCATTAGGATTAGATGCCGTTGGACTTGATAAAGATGTTACAGATTTAAGTGGTGGACAAAGAACAAAGATTTTACTTGCAAAATTATTATTAGAGAAACCAGATATCCTTCTTCTTGATGAGCCTACAAACTACTTGGATGTTGTTCATATTGAATGGCTAAAACGTTACTTACAAGAATACGAGAATGCATTTATATTAATATCACATGATATTCCATTCCTAAATAGTGTTGTTAATCTTATCTATCATATGGAAAATGGGGAATTGAATCGTTATGTAGGTGACTATGATAAATTCTTAGAAGTTTATGAAGTAAAGAAATCACAATTAGAAGCTGCTTATAAAAAGCAACAGCAAGAAATCGGTGAGTTACAAGATTTCGTAGCGAGAAATAAAGCTAGAGTTTCAACTAGAAACATGGCAATGTCAAGACAGAAGAAGTTAGACAAGATGGATGTAATCGAACTTGCGAAAGAGAAACCAAAGCCAGAGTTTAATTTTAAAGAAGCTCGTGCAGCCAGTCGTTATATATTCCAAACAGAACATCTTGTAATTGGATATGAAGAACCGTTATCCAAACCAATTACGCTTGCTATGGAACGTGGTGAGAAATTAGTTCTTACTGGTGCAAATGGTATCGGTAAGTCAACATTATTAAAGAGTATATTAGGATTTATTCCACCACTAGAAGGAAAAGTTACATTAGGAGATTATCTATACAAAGGTTACTTTGAGCAAGAGATGACAGGTGCGAAAAACAACACTTGCATCGAAGAAATCTGGAAAGAGTTTCCTTCCTATACACAGTATGAAGTGCGTTCTGCACTTGCAAAATGTGGACTAACTACAAAACATATTGAGAGTCAAGTTCGTGTACTAAGCGGTGGTGAACAAGCAAAGGTTCGTCTTTGCAAATTAATCAATGTAGAGACAAACATCTTATTACTAGATGAGCCGACAAACCATCTTGATGTAGAGGCAAAAGATGAGTTAAGAAGAGCATTGAAAGCATACAAAGGAAGTATTCTTTTAATTTGTCATGAACCTGAATTCTACGAAGATTTTGCAACAAAAGTAATCGATTGTTCGAACTGGTCTACAAGAATTTAGTCGAATTTCAAGATTTAAGTAAATAAATTAATGACAATACGTTTTATTTTGACAAAATACACAAGCTATACAATTTCGATATGAATTATATAAAATTGATATAAAAAGTTGACATGACATGTTGTGTGGATTATAATCTAACAATAAAGAATAGGTCTTATACGTGGATTCCACAGAAAGTATAGAGGTGTATATATAATGAAGAATTTTAGTAATTTTAATGATTTTAGTAGAAAAGAAAATTTACATTTTGAATCAAAAGCTGTTCATGGTGCACTTGGAAATGATCCAATCACAGGAGCTGTAAGCTTTCCAATATATCAAACATCAACATTTCGCCATAAGGCATTAGGACAATCTAC
>NZ_JAVBNS010000017.1:0-35020 GCF_031551385.1 Anaerosporobacter sp. | reverse complement strand
AATCTGTGGTTATGTTCATGAAGGAGATTCTGCACCAGATAAATGTCCAATCTGTGGAGTAGGTCCTGAAAAATTCACTGAGCAATCAGGAGAAAAATCTTGGGCTGCTGAACATGTTGTTGGTGTTGCACAAGGCGTTAGCGAGGATATTCTTAAAGATTTAAGAGACAACTTCACTGGAGAATGTACTGAAGTTGGTATGTATCTTGCCATGGCTCGTGTTGCTCATAGAGAAGGTTATCCAGAAATCGGTATGTATTATGAAAAAGCTGCTTTTGAAGAAGCAGAACATGCTGCAAAATTCGCTGAATTATTAGGTGAAGTTATCACTGACAGCACTAAGAAAAATCTTCAATTAAGAGTAGACGCTGAGAACGGTGCTACTGCTGGTAAATTTGATCTTGCAAAACGTGCTAAGGCTGCTGACTTAGATGCTATCCATGATACAGTTCATGAGATGGCGAAGGATGAAGCTAGACATGGTAAAGCTTTTGAAGGGTTGTTGAATAGATACTTTGGTTAAGCTAGAAGCCGAGTAAGGATAAAATAAAAATCAGTTGGAAGGACACTTGTGTTCTTCCAACTGATTTTTATTTTAGGCTTATTGGGCGACAGCCCACAGCGAGATGGAACGTAGTGTAATCGAGCTGGCTCGGCTTGCTTGAAAGGGCGTATTTCCGATATAAAAGTTTCAGTAAGGCTTATTGATACTTACCACATTCTATGCTATTATGTTTTCTAGGGTGCTACCTAAACGGTATGCGGTTCACCTTTCGCCAATATATTCATATTGAGAACTTCCTGTATTCTTGGAGGTGATACTATGGAAAATACGTTGAAAGGTACATAAGATGTTAGAGACATTAGTTGGTGTAGTCGGAATTGTTGTTGGTGTTATCAGTATTATCGTAACAGTAATCAGCATTCGACAATCCACTAATAAAGATAAACATCAAAAAAGCAACCGCCCCTAGCCAAAGTAGTGGTTGCTAATTTGATTAACCAGTAACTGAGGTGAACCGTTTGTTGTTCGGTAGCACCTATTTGTATGGATATTATAGCAAATGGTATAGAAGTTGTCAAGGAGCCTGAAATCCCTTGTGTCTATGTGTCAAAATAAAAGTTACTGTTCACACAAAACGTTCACAGCTACAGAATCTAGCCAGTCAGCTACAATCAACTTTCCCTTTTCGTAATAAATCGATCCAGTGCCGCCAATATACAAGGCAGGAATACCAAGATAACTACAAGTGCACAAGTAACGCCAATTGCGATAATATGACAGATCTGACCGATTGAAGGGTCAGCAAATGCATATCCTAAAATCCCTGTTGCAAATATCATGATAAGACTTGATGTAAGAATTGTTCGAATTGAGCCTTGGAATGAACTTGTAAGTGCAGGCAGTAAATCTCTGTCCATTCGTTTTTCCTTGAAGTAGCTGGCAAATACAATTGCATAGTCAATCGTTGCTCCCATTAAGATACTTTGAACAATTAATAAAGCTAGATACATCATATTGATACCCATTATCTTCATAACAATCATGGTTGCATATACGGAACCCTGTATTACTAAAACAAGTACTAACGGTATCAATATAGAACGGAAGGAAATTAATACAACGATGAAAATTGCTACAGCTGTAATTAACGTTATCTTGTTTAACTCCTTGCTAAATGTTAGTGACATCTCATATTCCATAGGAATATTTCCAATCATATAATACCCTTTAGAAAGTTTGCTATCACATAATTTATCCAAACTCTCCATTAATTCCATAACCTCATCACTTCCATCTTTTAGCTTGGTAGTGATAGAACATAGAGAATAGTTTTCTCCCACTAACTGACTCTTTCCTGCTGCCAATTGTGTTCCCATCTCATTTATTTGCATCATTTGTTCTTCTGGTATAAGGCTTGCAAAAACAGCAGAAGACTCAAGCTGTGTAAATAATTCCTCTAGCGTAAATGTCCAGCTATTATCAAAATTAACATTGCTAAAACACATTTCATATAGTAACGTAATATAATTCTCGCTTAATTGATCTGTAAATCCTCCGATAAATGCTGCCATCTCAGAAGCAGAATATAAGGTATCTCCACTTAGTGCAATGATATTTTCCGCATATTGTGAAAACATTGCCTTTGTTTCGTCATCAATCTGACCGGCATAGGTTTCATTCATCATAAGATTCGCAACCACACCCATAAATTGTTCTGCTGTCATATAATCCTGCGATTTATCACCATAGCAATCATAATAAAGCAATTTTACAATATCCCCAGAGATACCGAATGATGCCATATCTTCCGATGCAGAAAACATTCCAACAAGTTCATCTGCCGTATATTTGATTCCTAACGTGTTTGCATAACTTTGAACCGAGTTAATGCCCTCTAATTCTGCAATCTGATTTACTAACTGGGTCATGTTCTCTTCATCATCGTTCTCATACATAACTACAATAGAATTGGAAGTCGGGAATACTTTATTAACATCATTCACTGCCTCCATTCCATAAGAAATACCTGCACTATCTTTCAATATGAACAACACTACAAAAAGAACTGCAAATACGCCAGCAACAATGTATCTTGCCTTATAACAGAATTTTGCGAGTCCTCCCATTGGAATGGTAAGTGCAGGTTTTGCTGTTTTGTCTATTAGTTTATCTAAGATAAGCATTAAACCAGGCAATACTGTGAATACACAAATTAAACTAATGAATACACCCTTTGCTAGTACCGTACCAAGGTCAGCTCCAATTTTAAAGCTCATAAATACTAATGCTAACAATCCTACAATCGTAGTAAGTGCACTACTGCATACAGAAGGCATTGCCACATGAATAGCTTCCTTCATTGCTTCTACCCTACTATCGTTTGTTTTACATGCTTGTCGATATCTGTTTGACAAGATGATAGAGTAATCCATAGATAACACTAACTGTAAAATTGCTGCAATGGAATGTGTTGTACTTGATACACTTGGTAGGAATGCATTCGTTCCCATGTTAATAAGTACTGCAACACCAATTGATGCTAAGAATAAAAATGGTTCAATCCATGATCCGCACATTAACAACATAATTATGACTAAGATAACAAGCAGAACTGCAATCATCCACGGTGGAATAGCTTCATTTGTTTGATCTGTCACATACACACAGTCATAATTATCTACATACTCTTTATCGAGAACTTGAAACACTTCTTTCATTTCATCAGACGAATAATCATAAGACGTTGCAATCTTATATAATGTATATTCGCCACTGTTATAATCCTCACTTTGTTCCTCATAAGTCACAGTTTCAATATAGTTTACATTCTGAAGATTTTCCACCATCTTCAATTTTTGTTCCTCATTAAGCCCTTTGAACATAATCTGAATCGTACTATCTCCTAACTCCATAGCCGAATTCGGAAATTCCTCTTTCAAAATATCTACCCCTGCTCTCATGCTCGAATCGCTTGGCAAATACTTTGACATATCTTCATTTACATTTACTTTCTGCATAAGAAACACACTTATTCCTGCAAACAATATAAAGATAGCAAGCAGAACATATCTTCCTTTAACAAGTATCTCTGAAAATTTCTTCATGTTTATTAAATTCCTCCCTTGAATAATCTATATTTTGTATTATAATAAACACATGTCTACTTTACAACCAACAGTGTTTTTATTTTTGTTATTAAGTATACATTTACGGTAAAAATGTTTACTGTTTAGAAAAAGTTAAGAGATTTTTGAGCGGATGGCACGAAAGGTATGGTTATTTATATGAATATAAAAGATAATAGACGAGTACAACTTACAAAAAGAATGATAAAAGAAGCATTTCTTAGGTTATTAGAAAAGAACGATATCCAAAGTATAACAGTCCGTGAACTCTGTAATATAGCGGATGTGAATCGTGCTACATTTTATAAATATTATGAAAATCCGTATGCGTTACTCGATGAAATCAATCAGGATTTCTATGAAAAGCTAAGTTTTTTCCTTTCCACAGATAAACCCGATTCTTTAATAAAGGCACTTGAATATGTTGCCATGAACATTTGGGAATGTAGTATTATTCTGAGAAATCAGTCTAATTCTGATTTTTTGGAAACCATTCTTAAACAGCCTGCTATTTCAGCCGCCATTACCTCTGGATTTGAACATGATTCGTCCGATTTGATTGATTATAAAAAGGAATTCTATATATACGGAAGTTACCGCGTTATTTTAAAATGGATAGAAAATGAATGTAAAGAGCCTGCAAATGAAATCGCTAGTCTCATTTACAGGCTCACGAGGTGATTTATCGAGTGCTGTACGTCAGCTCGAAAAAATTCTAACTATTGGCATCTTTATTAATTGTCCTACGTACCGATAAAATCGTTGGAGTAAAATATTTTCTCCAAAAATGATTGGCAAACGGATTGGCTGTTTCAAAACTAACGTGGATTAAATCCATTTTATTTTCTCTACAATATTTAAAAATCATACCAAGTAAATGCACACCAACATTTTTCCCTCTATATTCAGGTTTTATATATGCACCAAGTTCATCAATCATACCATAGTTGATTACAGACAATATTTCCGCATCATTTTCTTCTGAACGATTAATATTCATAAAACCAATAATATTATCACCATCACAGACAATGAAAATATTATTTCGTTCAATCAAAGAGCGGAGTTTATCAGACGATACTACTTCTCGTTTTAAAAACAGCGGTTCCTTTTTATAGTATAAAGCAGATTCATCAACAATCTCCTGCATTGCCATTAAATCATCTAATGTCGCAAGTCGTATGGAATACGAACATTCGCACATAACATTAACTTCGTTTGGTCTTGAATAAGCATCAACAACGTGAGAACCAAAACCAAAATCATATAGGAATGACTTTAGTCTCTCATCTTGATAAAAAAACATCCATAGATGATTGAAGATATTTTGCTCTACCCAAAGCTTTGAAGCATGTTTGTAAAGCTCAAGGTATATTTGCTCTTTACTATCTTCCTCTGCTGAATGAGAGGTGATATTACAAAGAACTGATTTTTCGCAGTGAAAATCAAAAACAAAGAAACCTAAAAAGCCTACAATTTGATTATCCCTTTTTGCAACTAAAGCATTGTTACTTTGGATTTGGTTTTCAAGTGTAATCCTGATTTCTTCTGTGTTTTCACACCAATATTGCGGAAAATTCTCTCCTGTACAATATAAATAATGTTGCTTAATCCAAAGGTTTACAGCTTCATTAATATCTTCTTTTTGCATATTTTGAATTTCTATTTTTTCTGTTATCATAATCAAAATTCCTCCTCTCCTCATTATTTATTTATCACGTAAGCGTTATAACCATAAAATATTACTTTCGGCAAACAGCCCTAATTTCATTGTACTATTTACACATTTATATTTCCAGTTCCATCATATGCATTTTGTTCAACATATGCCATCATCCTATTGTTTCTTATTGCATGAAAAATTAGTAATAGTACTATTGAAATATAACCTAATAAACTATTCTTCACTACAAGACCTGCTACCAATATCCCAATGACAAGTAATCCCCCAAATATCATAAGCGCAATATGCTCTTTCAACCACTTTTTCTTATAGAAGTCGATTTTATCTTTTAATGTAAAACTGCTTATTCTAATGGTTTGCTTTAAATTTTCTTCCGCTGCCTCCTTATATTCTTCAGGTTGCAATCTTTTTCCACTTAAAATTTCATTTATGTTAACAGAGAATAGCTCACTCATTATTAACAATGCATCCGCTGGTGGCATATATGTTCCAGTCTCCCAACGTGAAATTGTTTTATTGGTCACACCTATCTTTTCACCTAATTGCTCTTGAGTAAGTCTTTTTTCCTTTCGCAGTTCTGATATAAATCTTCCAACTTTAATCAAATCCATTTTCATCACCTCCAAGAACAAGCATATCATTTCACCGCTATATTGTCTTTACCATAAAGAGCGAATACGTCATCACTCCATATATGTGCCTCAATATATCTTTCTGGCCCATATTGTCCATCATCATTCCAGTCTTGTGGCAAACCATACTTCTCAATAATCTCTAATATTTCATCATACGTGTAGAGCTTCTTGCGATATTCCTTTCCATCATTCACTCTTGGACTAAACGTCGGATGCGAATCTCCGTATGTAAATGAGACACTTCTCAAATCAAACTCTTCAATCGGTATCTTTATAAAAGCACCATTTTCAAACCAAGTACTTAGCCATGGGCTATGCTCAATAACCATATAATGTGGAGCATTTCTCTTTATTACTCCGCCTTTTTTCTTGAATTCACTCCTTAATATATTTTCATAATATAATCGAGCTTCCATATATTCAGGTGACCTTTTCGCACACTGCACATTGGGTTTTGTTCGTGCTATTTCATTAAGTATTTTGTTTGCTTCCTCTATTGGGACATCAGACAGATTTTTGAATGGCCCAATAGATTTATCATAGTAATGATATAAATACATATATTTCTCCTATTGATTCTAATCTCTTGTCATGTTTCAAGTTATACAACATATAATTCTTTGAACTTCAATTTAGCTACCCAAAAACAAACTTCTGTATATTTTGATAATCACCATTATAACAATAATATACAGCATTTTCTTTTTGAGAGTAAACCATTGAAAATGCCGTAAGCCATTCTCCTTCACTTTGCTTTGCTGCTTCCAATATTTCAAAAGCTTTTGCTACATCTAAATCATTTGCATTGCTCAGTAGATAATCCGCAGACTTATATCTATCCATGCCACTGCCTTCTATATTTCCACTTAACTTATAATCATGCAATGAAAAATTAGTCATCAAACAATATGAAGATTCATCAGCAGGACTATACATAATTCCTCTCCCTGGCTCAACAATCCATACATTTCCGCTTTTATCAGAAATCATGCTATGGCAACTATGGTTCGGAACATTTACAACTTCTTTCTCCGATAAAAAGTCTCCTATGTTCTCCTGTGCTAACTTATTACTTAGTATATCAGTCATTAATTTTATCGTATGGACAATATTCTTGCCTCTTTTATAACCCCCGTCTTCATTGGAATCAACCATTAAATGATTGATAAATGAACCATTACTATTCACTCCAAAACAAGGTGCTCCACCTACACAAACAACAAATTGCCTTGGGTCTTTCATTGACAATGAGAATGGTACACCATTATTGTCAAAATTCATGCCTACTAACACATTATCTTTTCGCCATGTAAAACTTGTACACATGATAACTTCCTCCTTGCATTACATACAGTGTAAATTCTGATCTTACTCACTACATTCTTTCACAGGCATTATATAATCAATTATTACTTTCTCGCCTCGTTTTAAGTGTTCACTATAACGCTCATGTGTATATACTTCACACCAGTAAAAATTATCATGATCAATTTCTTTTCCTGTTTTCTCAATGGCTTCTGTGATTAATAGATATGCAGTATCAAGTATCTCTGCAATATTGCTTCCTTCTATTTGAACTTGTGCCGTTAATCCTTTTGGAATATATTTTTTATATAGTCCATCAGGTATTTCTGCATCAGCTCGCA
Organism: Anaerosporobacter sp.; assembly: GCF_031551385.1. GTDB lineage: Bacteria > Bacillota > Clostridia > Lachnospirales > Lachnospiraceae > Anaerosporobacter. Next base: position 27,425 of record NZ_JAVBNS010000017.1, on the reverse strand, counting down.
CAAAATCCCCAATAATAGCATTAAAGTTATTCATATCAGTAAAATTGTACATGAAACCAATGCCATCATTTGCATCAATATCATCACAGCATTTAACCTCCGATAGCACCGACATTTTTTTAAGTGTATCACCTTCAAAAAATTCCTTCCACATGTTACCTCCTTCAAAAAAAGAGGTTTCACGATGCATACCAACCATTAAACGTTCCTCTACTTCTTTGTAAATAATCTTTTTCATTTCTGCCATTATGCGCTTTCCTCCTATAAATCTCATATCTGAGAAGTTAATTGGGAGATACTCATTTAGTTTAGCAGATTCCTCTTTCGCTTCCGACGGTGTAATATCATGAAATTCTTTAAACGCACGTGAAAATGCTGAGTGTGATTGAAAGCCATATTTTATAGCCACATCTAAAACTGAACTATCGTTATACTTCAAATCCTTTCCAGCTAACGTCAATCTTCGTTTCCTTACATAATCCGAAATGCTTATTCCAGATACAAAGATAAAAATGCGCTGAAATAATGCTGCCGGACTCAGCGTAATCTTTGTAATTTCATTATAATCAATCTCACTGCCATCATATATGATGTTTTCAAGGTAATGTATTACATCATCAAATGCTTTACTGCTGTTCATATCAATATCTCCTCGTATTAATATAATATAGGATTCCTATGTAGTTAGCTTTACAGTTCACGTACAACCTTTGTATAATGTCGTTAATATATCTCTTTCGCATCTCTTGACAATTGCCTTACATGTTCCAGAAATGCTCTGGAATTTTTGCCTTCCAACTCTTCATATGTATATCCTAACTTCTCACCCACATAGCATGCTATCTTTTCAAACAAATCACACATCTTCATTATCGCATCCCATGCACTTATAATATTTCCCGAAAAGTAAGTTGAAAGATACGCTTCCCATTCTTCCTCTTCTAACCACTGATACATATATTTTGCTGACTTTCCCACGCCAACTGAAAAATCTGTATGGATACCAATTTTCCATGATAACATGTTTTCTAACTGCTTTCTCACATGGAAATTGGTCATATCCTGAACATATGGCATCTCCTCACGCCAAAGTCCTTTTGCCACATTATTAAGGCACCACCAGAACTCATTGCAAACTGCCAAGTACTGTTCCTTTGTAGGCTTCTTTACATAATAGTCTGCATCTGTTGCTTCTGGGATTTCAGGTAATATGTTTTCTTTATCTAAAAGTATTCTGCAAAGCTTATCGTCTTTTATATGCTCTTTTGCATGTTCTACTGTTTCTACATGCAAATCAATTCTATTTCCGTCAGCAAATTGTACTAGCCAGCCATATACGTTTTCTATATCACTTGGATAATCGGGATGTTCCTCTGGGTATTGCATATATAAGATTTCTCCGAACCGTTCCATATACGTTCTGTCTTCTCTAAAACTGGCAGTTTCCTTGACCACATAGACAATATCATAGTCCTGAAATATATCTTTCGGAGCATTTTCATTCGTTCTTGAACCATTCATATATACTGCGAGGATTCGTTCATCCTTATTCGCTATATCTAAAATCAGATTATACATTTCTTTTTCGTTTCGCATTGTTTCACCTCTTTGATTTTATTCTGATATGTAACTATTCCGGATTTCGTACTTTAAGTTACAATTATGCATGCAAACCACCCTTACAGCAACAATGTTTCAATAAATATCTGCTGTAATATGTCCTCTGGTATAGTTTGATTACTATATATTTGCAACATTCCTTTTGGTGTTAACTTATAGTCACTCAGTTCTGACTTAAATTGTATAACTGCTGTTGCCTCAACATTTATATGATCTTTAAACGGAATAATCCGCACAAATTTTTTACCCACATAATAGCTTGGCAGCTTTGCCCATAGCTTCTCCTCGATATCCGCTGAAACACTATTAAAAATCAATGTTCGTAAGTTGATAAATAAGCTTTTTATCTCCTCAGAGTACTTTTCTATATATTGTTGAATGTCTTCGTTCATATTTCGATTCCTCCTGTTGACTCTTTGAGCATGTTTGCATGATTATTATACTGTTCTACATGCTCTAATAATCTTTGCAATTTCGTTATATGAGTTATTGTATCACATCTCTTACATACATACATTATTCATTTCTATACTAAATCAATTATTTTTCTGTTGCTATGAATGTTAAGTGTGAAAAGTAACAGTTTCCCACTTCTTTTGACTTTTAAGTTTGAATAGGTAATTGCGAAACTCTTCGTAATTGGCTATTATTAGTTTTAATAATTAAGATTTATATATTTTAAGACGATATATAAATAAATAGCTATGGATAGCACAAAATTCAATGGATTGAACATTATTTTTTCTTAATACTTTTTACAAAAAATGAAGGGAGATCCATATAATATGAAAATTAATATGCAACACTATTACAGTAGCAATGTGGCGTATTTGCAAACGAATGCACGTCGAAACGAATTTTCAAATCTATTTGATACTAAGCTAGATAAAACTGAAAAACAAGAAGATAAACAAGATAATTTAACTAGTGATGATTCTGACAATGCAGAGGAATCATCTGAGACAAAATCTCAAATTCTTGTTACACCAGATGGAACAAGAATATTAGTACTGACTATGATTATGGCAGGAATGCAAACGACAACAAGTTTAAAACTATCAAAACCAACGCAATTACCAAATTCAATTCCAAAAGAAGATGGACAAAACTTAGAGGATACGACAACAGAGAATTTATGTTCATTTTTGGGGATTGAAAATGATTAGTTGCATTTAGATTAGGGGTATTGAATTATGACAGATATTATTTTAATAAAACCAACAATGGAATATGCAGAAGATATTTTAAAATTTCGCCAAGAAATATTAGATTCAAATGATCATGATTGCTTTGCAGGTTGTAACAATTTAAGAGAATGTTCTTCAGCAGAAGAATGGATAAAAACTGCTGATATAATGGAGAATGAAGAAACTTGCCCAAAAGACAGAGTACTATCGAATGTTTACATAGCTGTTCGCTTGTCTGATAATAAGATTGTTGGGATAATTGATTTAAGACATCATATCAATCACCCTATCTTAAGTGTCTGGGGAGGTCATATAGGATATTCCGTTCGTCCCACTGAAAGAAAAAAGGGCTATGCTAAGGAAATGTTACGTCTAAATTTACATAACTGCAAAAAATATGGCATCAGTAAAGTAATGATTACTTGTGATTGTGATAATATCGCTAGTGAAAAAACAATCCTTGCAAATGGTGGAATTTACGAAAAAGATGTTTGTGTTGATAATAGTGTAATAAAGAGATACTGGATATCCCTATAATTCTATTTTTAAAAAGGTTGCTAACATTACCTGTTTAGCAACCTTTTGTGATAGTATATTAACGAAAAAATCATTGACAAAATATTCCCTGTACTGCTCAAAATACTTTTCATCTCTCAATATGAGTTCCATAGTAATCCTTTCATTAATTATGATTATTTTAATTCATGTCTCTTCTTTTTTGCATAACTATATCTATGATAAAAAGAATAATGGCGACTACAACCGAAATCAAGACATTTAAAACAGTCTGTATAGTAGAATTTGGTTGGTCTAGCATTTTTGCTATCATAAAATTAATGAAAAAGTTTAGAGGGCTTGCTAACAACACTAAAAAAGCAATGACCAACAACTTTCTTGATTTAAACTTTTTGAATAGGAGTAAAGCAATCCACAAAAATGCAATCGAAAGCGGTGCTATCCTGACACTCATGGCGAAAATGGGGTTATTGTCTTCCGTTATTCTATTAATCGTATAATCTAACACATATAAAAAGGGTAGAATCAAAAGGCTTAAAGATATAAGCGAGCCAATGATTCCTTTCACACCAAACTTTATTGCAGGAAAAAATACAAGCCATGCAAAAACACTGGCACTTATCGGTATAAGTGACCATGTAAATGTTCCAGAAATCGCCACATTTACAATCGAGACTACAGTAACACCAATCAGAAGCAAGATAGAAAAAACAGCACCCCAGATACTTTGTGTCAACTCTATTTTTCGTTTTGCAGTTTTTTGACCGTATTCCAAAGCATTGACTACAATTTCTTCCGTACTCATATCTTCTTCATCACTTCTTTCACCATTTAGCAATTCAGTTGTTGTGACACCTAGAATATCAGAAAGAGGGGATAACAGCGAGATGTCAGGACAACTTAACCCACGTTCCCATTTTGATACAGCCTTATCACTGACATTCAGTTTTACCGCCAACTCTTTTTGTGTCATTTGATGCGACTTTCTCAATTCTAAAATGAATTGCCCCATCTTTTCATTATTCATATGTAAACTACCTCCTAGAATTAGTAAGTCCATTTTATAACAAAACAATATATACATCAAGAAACTGGTAGTAGAATAACGAAAACCGAGTTAAACCAATGGTAGAATAGCAGATATACTATTGTCTGTCCTACATTTCTCATGGTTTTTCAAATAGTATGTACACTTTTGATTTATGTACAGTCCCATTTTTCCCTATACGCTCATCGTCACGAATAAATTGAAAACCAACCTTTTCAATAACTCTCTTGGATTGTTCATTTGTAATCGAATGACTACATTGTAAAAATTCACATTTCAATTCTTTAAAGCAGTATTCGATAACCCTACTCACTGCTTCTTGCATTAATCCCTGTCCCCAGTATTCTTTACTTAGAACATAACCAATTTCTCTTCCTCTCATACTAGTATACGGTTCACCCAAATCAACCACTATATTTTCTAATCCAAGCGAACCAATTACCTTATGATTTTCTTTTAGTTCAATTGCAAACTCATTTTTTCCCTCTATAAACATATTTAAAATCTCTTGCGATTCTTCCATTGATTTATGAGGAGACCAGCCTGCCATTTGACCAACACCATCTATGGATGCGTATTCATAGAAATCTTTTACATCTTCGTTTTTCCATGGACGAAGAACCATTCGCTCTGTTTCTAAAATTACATTACTTATATCTACTGGTATATTCATTATAAATTCCCCTCTCTTGACTTATTATCACTCCAGTCTATCATATTGCTATACAAAAAAGTAGTTATTTTTACCAACAGAAATATGATATACTTAGACCATAACAACGATACAAATTTGATTCTAAATAATACTTGAGGTGACCGTATGAAAGTTTTAATTATTCCAATGGCAGCAATGGCTGAAACTTCTGGACCTTTTTCACGAACAATACTATTAGCAAATGATTTGATAAAAGCTGACATAGATGTTGCTCTGTGTGCAGCCAAAGATATAAACTACAAACCTATTAAAGGGGTAAGGAATTATGATTTATCTATTCCTATGCCATTAGGTCTCCCCTCATTTATCGCTACGCATACATTTCCAATTGCACAAAAACTAGGGATAACGAGCAAAAAATCAGTCCCTAGTTTTGAAGATGTCTTATATTTAACAGGTAATATTGATTACAACTATTTAAAAAGAAGTGTCAATGAAATATGTAACGCAATTCAAGAATATGAACCGGATGTTATATATTCTGAATTCAATATTTCCGCACTTATCGCCACAAAATTACTACAGAAGCGAATTTACATCTCGGCTAGCTTTCCTACATAAAATGAATACAGTAGTTCACCTAAATATGCCAAGGGAGTAAACAGACTTTTGAAAGAATTACAGCTCCCTACTGTTACATCAAGTTTAGAGTTATTCTCATGGACTGATAAAAAATTCATTCCCAGTTGCTATGAACTAGAACCATTTCACGATGATAACGTCATATTCTGTGGCTCTTTGAAACATAGAAACGTTGTATCTCACCAACAAAAAGATAAAATTTTAGTCTATATGGGAAATGGAACGATATCTCAAAAGAAGATGGTTACAGAAATTAAAACCGCATTTCAAAATAGCAATTATCATGTTTATATCGCTGGAATGGGACTAAACGAAGAACACTTTGATACTATTCATATAGCCCCTTACTTTGACTTTAAAAGCTTGTTACCTGAAGCTTTGCTTTTTATTAACCATGGTGGTCAAAACAGTATTATCGATGGATTGATTTATGGTGTACCTCAACTTATCTGTCCAGGTAAAGTATTCGAAAGAAGATTTAATGCCCAAAGTATTGAGAAAAATCATGCAGGTATTGAATTATCATATACAGATTTTTCAGCAGAATGTATTCTACGATATGCAGATAAGATACTATCCGATTCGCAATATCAAAACAACGCTGAAAATCTAGGAAACATTTTAGTATCATTAGGTGGTACGCAAAATATAATTCGTGCATTGAGGGGAAATTAACTTCTATTTGACTCTTCTATCAATTCCAAAGAGCATAGAAACATACGGAATTCTACCCACTACTTCATAGATTACTATTGTTGCCGTAAATGATAGTAACGCAATAAGCAAAAATTGAATTGTAATTCCTACACTCATTTTCAATGCAAAAAATCCTACAACTACCAACACTGGTTGATGAATAATATAAATCGGGAATGATGCATGACTAAAGTATTCACTTAACTTAGTATGAAAATTCAAATATAGCTGTCCAACTCCAAGTAATGTTAATATTCCAGTCCAACCGAAAAAGACAAACAAACCAGTGCCTAGTTCATTCCGCATATTCCCAAAACAATATAGATAGGTATATGCACTAACCGATATTAAGAACAATCCCAAACTAATAAATCGATATTGTTTCAATTTTTGCAAGATATTTTCTTCAGATAGAATATAATAACCGGTAAGATAAAGCATTAAGAATTGCCCTATACTTTTACCTCCAATATTCAAAACATAGAGCATCAACCATTCAGGAATAAACAATAAAATCAGCATACCATATGAAAATTTATCCACACATAGTTTAGGAAATCTTTTTCTTTGAATTTGAATTACTAATAACGCTATCATTGAGATTACAAATAAATAAAGCAAAAACCAAAGATGTGCTGGTGTAAATCCACCTTTATATCCTGTCAAATCTGTTTCCTTTGTAAAAAATAGAATATATTGATTTATATAGCTGCCTGTATATCCATTAAAGAAAATTTCTGCAATATATGTCATTACAGGAACAAGAAAAAGTACTCCAAATACGAATGGAATTAATAATTTTTTGCTTCGCTCGACTATAAACTGCTTGTTCGTTCTTTTTTTAAGTGCATATTTACTGCTTATCCCTGCAATAACAAAAAGAAGTGTCATATACCATGGATAGACTGCCGTAGAAAATGCATACATAAAATTATTCGTATGTGACCATATGTAAAATCCACTGTACTCGCCTCCATTCCAAATCTGCGCAGTATGAAATGGAAACAATAATAAAATAGCAATCCATCTTAAATTATCAATATAATGTTTTCTTTCCATAACAACTCCCCTCATAGAATCTAAACTATTCTCTTCTCCATAACATAGTTTGTTAATGAAATTCCATCTCTAATAACTTGTTGCTCTTTCATCACATTGTACCCTCTGTGAATAAAGAACGTTTTTGCTGTAATTGAGGCATGCGTAACTATTTCGCATACCTCAAAAGCCTGTTCTAACTCATTACAAATAGCAGTTGCAATTCCCCTATTTTGATAGTCCTTATGCACATATAGCCTGTCAAGATATCCGGTTTCATCAATATCACCAAAGCCAACTATAACATCATCTTCAACTGCGACAACAGAATAATGTTCTGATAATGATTTATTCCATTTTGCTAAATCTACATTTTTTGTTGCCCATACATTTAACTGTTCTTCGGAATAATCCTTCGCGTTGACAGTGTGAACAGTGTTGTAGAATAAATCTATCAAATATTCACAATCCGAGGGCTTATATTTTCTAATAATCATTTTATCTACTTCGCCGTTTTATTGATAAAATCAACTTCATATATGCGTTCACCGTATTTTTGTTCGTTGTCAGTAATCGTACCTTCTGTAAGGGTGATACGCAGAACGATTGAATTCGGATTATCTTCGTCACCAACTTCATCGAACCAATTGAAGACTTGTTTGAATTTCGCTCTAATCTCTGCATTCTTCTCGTCTTTGACCCAACCAAGATTTTCAGCTGTGCCCTGTAAAGCGTACCAACCTAATCCCGCTACAGAAACCTCATTGTTCTTCTCAATTTGCAACATTTTATTCTTCTGAGCATCCGTAGAAACATAAAATACACCATCTTCATAATAAGCACAAACCATTCGAACAGCAGGGCGTGGATTACCCTCCGCATTTGGAGATAGTGATATTGTCCCAAGCGCAATCACTTCTTCTCTACCATTTCCACAACGTTCTTCCATAATTTTCATCGCATTTTCGTATTTACTCATCTTAAAATCCTCCATTTTCTTTCTCCTTAATAGGGAATAACAAATCAATCTGTAGGTAACTCATTTCAGAATTGTGCTTTTGGACAAAGTTATAGAAATTCAACGTTTCTTCAAAACCATTTCCAAACTCTGTCTCAGGTGATTCCCAGCGTGGAGAACCCCAATCATTATCATATTTATCACTTGCATTAACCCATTCTTTAAGGCGACGCCAATCTTGAAAATCCCATGCTCTTAACACATGAGCAGCATATAAACCACCGCTGAACTCTCGCCTTACTAACGGTGCAGGTATCTCCATATCATCAGGAACAGACACCCATACCTCATACATGTGTGAGTTTTCGCCAATTCCTGTCGCACCCCCAGAGCAGTCAAATCCGAAACTACGTGCGTCGGGTTTCACTTTTAACAATCCGCTCTCTTCTGTAAATTTACTTATCATATCCAACGTTTTGCCTTCACAACCTTCTCCTGAAGCGTAAGCAGCGGCTATGGTCATCGGTGGCAGATAGATAATTCGCACATCTTTGTCTTCCAGTTTCATTAATTCTTCGTTTGCTCTGTTTAACTCTTCCATTGATAAATTCCCTTTTGCTTCCTTAATTTGATTATCCGAAAATGAAAGAGAGCTTATAACAGAAAATACTGCTTCATCTCCGAGAAGGTTTAAATTAACATCGGTTTTTTCATTAATTTCCTCAACAAAACGCATCAATATGGATTTAACAGTAGACAACGCAGTAATTTCGCCATCTATTTCACTTATATTTTGCATGAAAATTTTCACTGTTTCCGCTGCATCATAATTGTTAAGTATGCTTACGATTTGCTTCACAGGAACTCGTAACTTACGCAGGACTATGATTTGTCGCAAACGGTTCATAGCATTTTCATCATAAACCCGATAAGCATAACCGTCCTTTCGTAAACTTTGAATTAATCCCACCTGTTCATAATAACGCAACATTCTTGTAGAAATTCCGTATTCCTTTGATACTTGACTGATTGTTTGAAGCTCCATATCATAACCTCATTTCTTTTTCTTTATCGTTATTATAAAGTGCAACACGGTGTCAGAGTCAAGATGTTTATCTACTGCTTCTTCGAATATGTGTGAGTTTCACCATATCTTCCCTCCTGAGCATGCTCTTCAAGCACCTCAAGAAACACCTCACCTATATATGGATCAAAATGACTTCCAATTGATTCTTTTATAATGCTTGTTGCTTTCTCATAACTCATTGCAGCTTTATACGGACGCTCTGCAGTTAGTGCATCATAGACATCTGCAAGTGCCATAATCCGTGCTACAACGGGAATTTCTTCACCACACAAACCATTTGGATAACCAGTACCATTCCATTTCTCATGATGATAAAGTGCAATATCATGAGCAGTCTGTAAATAACTCGTATTCTCCACACCTTGAATAGCCTGTTCAATTATATCTGCTCCTTGCTTTGGATGAAGTTTAATAATTTCAAATTCCTCATCAGTAAGCTTTCCTTGCTTATTTAAAATCGCATCAGGTACTGCAATTTTACCAATATCATGTAATACTGCCGCAATCTCAAGATATTGCATCAGTTCATCATTCAATATGTCTGGCTGATAATTTAGAGCACAAAGCTTATTTGCTGTTTGCATTACAAGGTACGCTGTTCTCTTTGTATGAGAGCCCGTCGTGTCATCACGTAACTCAACCATATCCGCAAAGGAACGAATAAGATTTTCCTGCAAACGCAAAAAATCTGCATTCTTTTTTGATACATCTTCTATTAAATCAAATTTTTCATGAATTAATTGTGTGTTATCTGTAAATGTAAAAAATACGCCTCCATTTAAATTCTGACGTTTCAATTCATAAAATACATTGTCAATACAGTAATATTTGTCCTCACGATAGCCTTCCATTTCTTTCTCGAATATCTCTAATGAAGGAGCAATTGTCCTTAAAACATTTTCAGCATATTGATTACTATAAATCTTCTTACCAAATTTATCAAAGATAACTACGATTTCATTTATATTCTCCACAATTGCATGTGATGCAATACCAAGCAAATCAGAACTTCTATATCTCACTACAGCAATAAATATTGCAGCAGCAAACAATACGTAATATGCTTCTGTTTTATCAAAATTATATACAATCATAAATACAGTGTTATCATGTACGTCTGGAAAATTTATGTACATCAGTTTAAGTACTACATGTAGGAAGAAAAAACTACTTTGAATAATAGACACTGAAAATATACTAACCCATGTAATATTATCTATTTTATTACGATATTTTCGCTTATAAAGTATAGCTCCAATAATCATTATTATTAAATAAACTAATAGACTAAACACATGAACAAAATAAAGTGGCCCTGGCTTGGTAATTAGGTCCCCTTCCTCAAACATATAGGAAGAGTAAAATAGGCTATTTTTATCAAAATTAAATGAAACCACAAAAATTATAGTATGAAACACAAATAAAACGCAGGTAAGTATACGACTTATTCGGTATTGATAATAACTCATCGTAAACATAAAACAAGTAAAAATCATATAACTCGCACCCAACATAGCAAATCGTAGGTCTGCAATTTTTTCACCTGGCATGACTGCATTTAGCCTACTTATCCTACTTAATATATAGATTGCCAAAAAAAGAATTGTGCAAAGCAACCATAATTGTTCCTTTGAATTATCCTTTGAAAAAATTATCCCCAATGACAACATTAATAAAACAAAACCTATCCACAGTATTATAACCATAGCTTCCTCCCAATTGTTTTCATAAATATTGCTTTTGTTATCGTATTAAGAACTTCGAATAAACCACTTTTATCTCTTATAAAAATCAAACATCTCTTCATATAATTGCCTTGTTTGCTCCTCATCCCCCCAAGAAAGTGGGTCATCTGCATAACTCATTACCCCAAATGGTTCAACTTCTTGTATCTTTAAAGGAAGTACTTTCCACAACTCATATACTTTTGAAGCAAATGCATGTATATCCCATTCTCCTTGAAAATATATCCTCTTCAATTCTTTTAGCAGACTCTTTCCCAAAACACTATACTCAATAATGTTCCGTTCACAATATTCAAGCATTATCTCGCTGATTTTTTGATTATTAAACGAATTCCATTCAAGTTCTAAGAGTAACACATTATCAGGGTTTTCTGCAAATAGTGAATCTAAGTATCGATTATATGCTTCACTACTTAGAAACCCCACCTCCAATAAAATCGTATATACAAATAATGTTTCAAACATAAAATCACCTCTATAAATTATAACACAAAATGTATATAGCATGCTACAAAAGCTTATCGCCCTATCAAAATGACAGGGCGATTCTCATACCTATATTTAATTATTCTTTTATTCTTTATCTGAACCTGCATATCAGCAATGTTGATTTGCAAAGCTTTGAAAACGTACCAATTTTTGCTTCATAAACCTTCTTAACTTACCTTCATCCGCTCCACAACACTTCTTTCCCCCATCTTCTTTCCTGCAATAAACGGTATAATCCCAGCAAGTACAATCAAAAATGGTAGGCAGATAAGTATTGGCACCATTGTAAAATGATAATCAAAGAACCAAATCTCTCCTGCAACAGCATTAATAAGAGGACTTCCAATAAACAGATGTAACACGATCGCTACCAATGTAGTTAGACCTCCATAGAACATTCCTTCCCAAACCAACATTGCAGTCATCTGAGATTTTGTCATTCCTACAGCTTCCATCATAGCCAGTTCTCTTGATCTACGGATAATTCCAGTAATAATGGCATTGGCAAAATTCAGAATCCCTATCAACGCAAGCACAATTGCTAATGCGCCTCCAACAATTCCTATCATTTTTATGAAATCGTTGAATTCAGCCATGTATGATTGCTTTGACACAACTGTTAGTGAGCCTGTTTGGTCAACAAATTGCTGAATTGTATCATTCAATATCTCTATCTTGTCATCATCAACATTTAAGATGCTAACTAACGCTCCTTTGCTGGTTTCATTTGAAAGATATTCTGTACTCGGAACAATTATTTGTCCACCAATTGTCTTATAACTCTTTGTTGTCATAGAATAGGGAAGTTCGGCAATAGCCATAACTTCATAGGTTTTCGTTACTCCAGAAGAAAGAGTCACTTCAATCTTATCTCCCACATTATACATATCAAAACGTGAATCCCTTTGGCCATCTGCTAATTGATAACTAAATACAATCGCATAATCTGCTGAGTTAAATTTTTCCTGGTCAATAGTACCGCTATGCAACTCCAATTGCTCTAAAGCAAAATTATCAATTCCATAAAAATCATATCGAAGGACACCTGACTCCTCCATCCAATTTATTTCTTCAACACAACGGGAAGCATTCTTCCCTTGTTTCAATTCTTCTATCATAGATAGCGCATTGGAATCTATCGTCACAAGTGCATTTAAATCACAGTAAATATTTGATTGTTCTTCTACCCCATCAAGAGAATTTAGATAAGCCAGTTCATCCTCTCCGACAACACCTTCATCACCTAAACGTAATTGTACATTACTCACAGCTGCATTTTGAATACTAAAATCTCCTATTATACTCTGGCTTATATATTTATCTGCATCTAAACTGTGAATCACGGAATATAACCCATTCACTAGTAAAATAGATAGCGACAATGATAATATCACAACAACTACTTTTTTCTTGTCTCGTTTCAAATTTGAAAATGCTAATTGAAACGTTGTAACTTTACGTGCACTTTTTGATTTTTTTCTACTCATATTCCATTCTGTATAACTTACCGCTTCAATAGGTGAAACATTTCCTGCTATTTTACATGGTTTCCTACAGCCTATCACAACAGTAAGCATAGAAAAAATGCAAGCAAAAAGATATATAAATGGATGTACTGAAATAACCATATCCACTTTACTCAAAGACATATTATCCACGATATATGGAAAAATAAACTTAGAAATAATTGTTCCCAGAAGAAGTCCCAAAGGAATTCCAACCACAGCTAAAAAAGTCGCCTGCATTCTCACAATGCGCTTTAACTGTTTACCAGATGTACCAATTGTTTTTAGCAATCCATATTCATGAATATCTGATGTAACATTGATATAAAATATGTTGTAGATAATCAAATACCCCGCCAATAAAATCAAGATAAGTATTACAATGAGTAAAAATATCGTCTGTATATCAATATTGCTGAAGCTATATGCCCAGTTGATTCCATAACCAACCTTGCTTAAATCATAACCATTACGTTCTAAAAGAGCGATTGTCTTTCCCTCGATGTTAAAACTATTATAAAAGTCAAAATCTATCATCCAGTACCCGGTTACCTGAATGGCTTCATATATATCTTCTGGTTTCGGTGCAACTTCTTCTTGATATTCCTTTGATACATAACACATCTGAGACATCGAAATAGAATCTCCACTCCAGTAGCCACATAGTGTAAAATCTTTGCTATAGACAGAGTTTCCAACGACTATATCCAAAGATACCGTTTGTCCTAGTTCTTTTGATATTCCCAGTTTCTCCAATACAAGAGCACTAAGTGCCACTTCATCTTCTGCCTCAGGCATTTTCCCAACCTCTGGATATGCAAACAAATTCTTTGCATTGTCATCTGTTGCATAGTAAACTTCTGTTGGCAATGAATCCAACTCTGGACTTTGCAATATTCCAACAATAATACGATATGAGATCTCTTTGATTTTCGCATCCTTACTTAACACTTCATAATCTTGTTCCAGTCCATATTTTAATCCAGACATACTTTTTCCGCCAACCTGACGCATTGTAGATTTTTGCGTAGATTCAATCAGACTCATCCCAATAGAAAAAAGTGCCGTAAACATCACTGTTGTTAATAGAATTGCAGCAATAATTGCAATGTTTTTCTTCTTATTCGCCTTAATTGTTTTAACCGCCAAATTTCGAATTGCCTTGTGATTTGAGACTTTATACATTCAAATCACCACCCTTTACAATTCGTCCATCCTCAATACGAATAATTCGGTCTGCCATCTGAGCAATCCCTTCATTATGCGTAATCATAACAATTGTTTGGTTAAATTTCTGTCCTGTCACTTTAAGCAATCCAAGTACATCCTGACTTGTTTTCGAGTCCAAATTACCAGTCGGTTCATCAGCAAGTACTATCGATGGTTTCGTTGCCAATGCTCTGGCAATTGCCACCCTCTGTTGTTGACCTCCTGAAAGTTGATTCGGCATACTACTTATCTTCTCAGTAAGCCCAAGCAGAGAAATAATTTCATTTACATACTTCTCATCTACCTGATTACCATCTAACTGAATTGGTAATACTATATTTTCAAAAACATTCAGAACTGGAACTAAATTAAATGCCTGAAAAATGAATCCAATTTTTCTTCTTCTGAAAATCGTCAATTCTTCATCTTTTAGTGAAAATATATCTTTATCATCTACAAATACTTTTCCGTCTGTTGGCCTATCAAGCCCTCCCAGCATATGTAGCAATGTTGATTTACCACTTCCGCTAGTTCCTACAATCGCAACAAACTCTCCTTGGTTTACCGAAAGATTAACATTTTCTAATGCGTGAACCTCCGTTGTTGTTGAATTATAATATTTTTTTAATTGTAATGTTTTAAGCATTTCCACAGTTGTTTGCCCCTTTCACTTTTTTCTTTATCACAAGCATAACAAACTGTTCTTTCCAGAATCTTTCTACATTCTTACAATATTGAAAGATTTCATATAATCGTTCTCAATTTACAGGCAAAAAGCAAAAGCCCCAAATTACTACATTTTTTATACCGGCAAAAATATCTGAAACGAAGATCCTTCTCCCACTTCCGAAACCACCTTTATGTAGCCACCCTGTCCTTCAATAATTTCTCTTGAGAGGTAAAGTCCAACCCCAATTCCCGTCTTGTCATGTACCTGTTCACCACGATAGAACCTGCCAAAAATCCTTGGAATCTCTTCTTCCGATATACCTAGACCAGCATCTTTTATTTGAATCCCTGCAAATAATTCATAACGAAATATACTTACCTCTATTTCCGTTTTTGGCTCAGAATATTTTATAGCATTATCTAAAATATTATATATCGCCTCCACTGTCCACTTGCTGTCATATACCGCTTTGATTTCATTTTCACAAGTATTCTCACAATCTTTTTCATAATCAAAAGAACAAACAATGGTTATCTCTTTTTCAGTCGCTTTTACTTTCCCCATATTTACCACAGAGAGAGCTAATTTCTGCAAGGAATCTTTCTTACATACGAACTGAAATACTCCTGTTTCTAATCGAGACATCTTCACCAACGATTGTAGTAAGATATCTAACTTCTTAGAATACGTCACTATTTCTTCGACATATTCCTTACATACTTCATCCATCGATTGCTCCTCTAGCAACTGTGCATAAAGCAACACATTTGTTAATGGTGTTTTCGTCTGATGAGAAATATTTGTGATAAGTTCTTTTAGATTTTCTCGTTCCTTCTCGAGTTTCTTTTCAGACATACGAGCAGAAGTAAGATACTGTTTCCACTTTGTCTGAAGTTTTGACAACTCACTTTCGTTGTAGGTAGTTTCTTCAAATCTTCCTGCGATAGCATCATCTAACATCTGATTCAATATTTTATACTCATTTTTTCTTTTTCCAAACATAATCATGCCAACTTCCACACATATCCAACGCCATATACAGTATGGATATATTTTTCTTCTTTTGTCTCTAGCTTGTCCCTTAGACGTTTTATCGTTACAGAAAGAGCATTCTCATCTACAAACTCTTGATTTTGCCAAACATAATCAAGTAATCGATCCCTTGTTACTGTCAACCCTTCATTCTCTACCAGAAAATGTAGCAGTCGCATCTCTGTTTTACTTAGCTCGATTTCCTGACCACTTTTTCTAAAAATCATATCTTTAAAATCAAAGTAAAGTGCATTATTCTCATATACTTTGTGCTGCTTACTTCTGTTGAGCAACTTTTCTACACGCAATCTAAGAACCATCAAACTAAATGGTTTCGTTACATAATCATCAGCCCCAAGCTGTAATCCTGTTACCTCATCCATCTCTGTATCATTTGCTGTTAAAATCAACACTGGCACTTGTGATGTCCTTCTAAACTCTCTTAGAAAATCTAATCCATTTCCATCTGGCAAATTTATATCAAGGATAACCAAATCCATTTTCTCTAAGTCTTTAACATCCTTTAATTTACAGAAAGAAGAAAATTGATACTCATCTTTGCCGATTGCTAATGCTATTCCGTTATTTATTGAAATATCATCTTCTATAATTGCAATGTGTTTCTTCATGGCTTTCCCTTCTACTTATTATTTTTTTCGATAAGCCGATCCAGATTGCGATAAATTGTTGCAAGATTGACTTGTATTCCATTATCCTGCATATAGGAATGCATATCTGAAACAGAAAAACTACAATCCATTTGTGTATCAATATACTTCGCAATTGCTCCTCCTACCTTCGTGCTATATTCTTTTTGCATTGGTATCCCTCTCATAAAAAAATGCAAAACATTTGCAATTTTTTATTTTAGTGTATGACAATGTTTGTATCAAGCACTTTTGCAAATGTTTCGCATTTTCATGCAATAATTCAGCTATATCTATTTCTATTCATTCTACTTCATGATTCAATATCCATTGAAACAACTCTTCATATCCAATTTTCCCTGATGCCAGCATCAAGATCTCATCTGAAAGCTCTTCCTGTGAATATTTTAATTTCTGACCATTCAATTCAAGAAATACTAACATCGCATGTGTACCTATTCGCTTGTTACCATCTTCCATTGCATGATTCATCACTAAACCATAACACAGTCTAGCTGCTTTTGCTTGAATGCTAGGATATAATTCTTCTCCATCAAATGACTGAAATGGGGTTTCTATTGCTGATTCCAATAAATTTTCATCTCTCAGTCCATCACTACCACCAGTTTCCTTTATCAGTTGTGAATGAAGCATAAGAATTTGTTTTTTGGTTAACCTTATCATTTAGCAAGTACCTCATATGCTTCTCTATTCTCCTGTATAAGTCGCTTGGAAATACTAAGGATATCCTCATCAGATACTGTGGTGTCTTCTTCCGCTTTACTAAAATCAATCACCAAATATCTTGGTACATTATTCTTCAATATAACTGCTGTGCCATGCTCATCTACCAATCTTGCAACCTTTGAAAAGTTCTGATTTGCCTCTGTAATAGAAACCAATGTGTTTGTATCAATCATCATAATCATCACCTCCTTTTTCTTCTATATATAGTATATATAAATTTTAGGATATATTCAACCTACTTTCGGATCAATTAAATAATATTTCATAAAAATCACAAATTCTACATTGCATATGTAAATGCTTATAACAACACTAATTGTCCGTTATAACACAATATCTATAGCTGTATAAACTGTTCTCTATACAATTTATAATCCACTGATGATTGCTTTACACCAAGTTGATCTGTCCATGAATCAATATTTACACGTACCTTCTCGAACCCTAATTCTTCATATACATGTTGAGCCCTTTTATTGTTTAGATTCGTATCAAGAACAATTTGCTCATAACCCATCGAAAATAATTTGTTAATTAGCAATCGTAATAAAATCTTTCCATAACCCTTTTCTTGCTTTGTAGCATCACATATCTTTATACCAATCTCTGCAGTACTTTCACCAAGATTTCTATACGACATTTCTCCAATCAAAATACCGTTATCCTCAATTATAAGTCGCCTTCCTGTTTCATCCGAATCATGTTCCAGCTCTTTTTCTATCTCTTCTGCTGCTATTCCCAAGCCATTCGGGAATCCAGCATGAGCCATTACCTTACCGTCATTCCATCACTGTGCTAACGTACTACAGTCAGCATTTGTTGCATTTCTTATTGTTAATGTCTGATGTTTTAATAACACACTTTTTCCCCTTCTTTCTTATTATTTTCTATATCAGAAACATATTCATGAGTGGATTTCAAGTACTGCATACCTAATGGAACAAGCGTTAATCGTTTCGTTTTTATTTCCATGATTTACTCCTTTAAATAGTTCACCATTATATATTCTTCTTCATTTTCATCAATGATTTCAAAGCCAACTTTTTTATACATTTTATAAGCATAATTTATCTTCTGTACAGATAACGATACTTTTTTATATCCTTTTCTTATTAACAATGCAAGCATTTCTTTCATCATCATTGTACCAATCCCTAGGCCTCGATACTCCTTATATAACGATATCGCAAATGATGGCGTCTTATCATCGATATGACCATAGTCATTCATAACACGAGTCCAAACAGCTCCCACAACTTTCCCATCAACCTCAGCCACAAGACAATTATCATCTTTATCCTTTCCAAAATCGGAAATATATACTTGTAACTCTGGTTGATTTATTATATTTTGGGGTGGTGGCTCTATTCCTTCTGGTATATAAATCGCTTCATATAAAAAACCAGTGAGCAAACTACTTTCATTTTCTCTAAGTTCTCTAATTATACAACTCATTTCAGAGCCTATAAGGTCTGATTTTTCATAGCTATTATGACCCTGCAATCCTTTTTTATATTTCCAACATTTAATGGCTTCCTCCAAAGATTTTCCCTTGTTATCTGTAAAAAAGTCACGAATGTAAGTGTTATATTCGAATTGTCTATCTATTACGGTCTTACCTTTGTTCTTCTCTTCAAGAATTTGATAATAGGCACTAATCGCTTCTTTATATGTTTTATCAGTATTGCTTTTTAGCCATTTTTGAAAAGTAACATTGAAAGAAAAACTTTTTCCAATCTTTTCTTTGAAAAATGCTCTATGTTGTTCAGTACATTTGAAATTAGATTCTATTTTTGTATCTTCATCAATCACATCAATGATGGTTGTTCTTCTTTTATCATGAGGAACAGTGTTGACTTCACCAGTATCAAGAAAATAAGCTATTCGATCTGTTATCTCTAGCTTTCCACCTGAAGTAGGTAGTCCATTTTCTCTACAGAATTTCACTAATTCTTCTTTCAAATAATAGAAACTACGAAATGTTCTGCTATCTAACTCTTTATTTAAGGCTGGTCTTTCCATTACCTATACTCTCCTCCCATAATTCTACCCTATAATAATATCTCGCGTCATTGCATAACAATAACTTTCAAAATATTTATTCCAAAATCCTCGTGCTGCCGGATTTGCAGTACCGTGTTCTACCCATAACTTTTCGATGCCACCCTCTCTTACCTTTGATGCTGCGAATCTAAAGAGCTCTTGCGCTACACCAAGATGTCGATATTCAGGCTCTACAAAAATTTCTCCGATATTAAAGCAATCCTGCCAATTTGTAATAAAGTCATTCCTATCTGGATTTGTTTCAATAATCCCAATAAGCAGCTCATTCTTGATTGCCGCAAAAACTCTAGTATTCTCATCCTCGAAAAATTCCTTATATACTTCCTCTGTAAATTCTTCCCCTGGATAGAATATTGGACTGTCTTGCAGATGTTTGACTATTTGGTCTACTAGTCTCCACACTTCACTCCATTTTTGATGTAATTCCTCTTTTGAAAGTTCCTTGTATATAATTCCATCAGTGGTATCTATTTTATTTTCTATAGCATATATTCCTTGTTCACTTTCTATTCCAAACTGTAGAAATGATAATATTCTAATGATTTCATCATCATGTGCATACAGTTTTATATCAAAATGATTTTTTCCTTGCGTACATTTTTCTTTGGCAAATGTTTCAAACAACATTGAAATTATTTTTCCCCTGTTGTCTCCGACTGCCCCCAATCCTCCGATAGGTACGTAAAAATAATTATTGATTTCTTCACTGTAACCCCCATAAAACAAGTACCCAATTACATTTCCATCTTCTATAGCAACGTATCCTTCTGCATCACTATTCTTTTGAAGAATATCGTCTTTGATTATGTCACTAGGAATTCCTGCAATTACTGACGATTTCATTCTTTCTTTTTTGTATTCCTCAAATGCAATATTTACAATCGCATCTATATGTCTATCTTCTATTTTTTCAATCTTCATAATTCTCTTTTTGTCTCCTATCAAGCTTGTACCACGATGGAATTATATTTCTGAATCCATCATAATGTTTAGATGCTTCCTCACATCTTTTTACCATTTCATCAATTTCTTCTTGTCCGAATTTCTCTGCCCATTTTATGGAGTGCAACGATGTATGAGCTACATAAACTGCCAACGCTGTCCAGAAATCCTTTGGAACATTATCATTAAAGTAAGCATCAATCTGTCCAATACAATAAGGAACACTTATCTCTATTCCAAAGCTCTCCAACCTAACGAATTCTTCATATGGGTCACCGACTTCCCAACGATTGAAATCTATCACGCCAACGCTTTGTTCTGGCGTATAAATGAGATTCCCTGGATGAAAATCTCCATGTTGATATACAGGTGGGACACACCATATTTTATCAATATTATCTCTTACATAGGAAACTGCAATCTCATCATTTTTAATTCTAAGAGATGAATTTTCATATCCATTTAATTGTGTTAACTTCTTTTCTTTTTTCGTCTGTTTTGGCACATCTTCCTTCTCAACAGGAATACTATGAATCTTTCTTAAAATCTCACCAGCACTTCTTCCCAGTTGATATTGTTCTTCCTCTGAAAGTTTTGGTAAAGCTGTCACTAAATCTTCTCCCTCAACCCACGATAAAATCATATAGACATTTTTTCCTTTGTTACATACACCAAATCCTTTCGGATAAGACATCTCCAAACCAAGTGTTGCATACTTTTGAATAATTTCGTACTCCTTTTTCTTTTTTTCAAAAAGGCTAGCATCTGCTACTCGAAGTAAACGTTTCTCTCCATCTCTTGTTTGTATCTGATACTTTATATCTGCTGACCAACCTTTATCTATCTTCTTGATACCTATCCAATCATTAGATTCAGGTATATCTGCAAGAAGATCTTTATATTCTAAATTGTTGATGCATTCCTTATTATATTGATACTTTGTTTGAATAAAATTTTTTCCTCTGTTTATTTCTCTTTTTTCTCCTGTCATATAAAAACCATTCTTCTCATAAAAACATCTTGCTTGTATATTTTCTTCTAATGTCCACAAGATAATATCTTCTTGATTATATCGTTCTTTTATATAATTAATTGCTTTGCTTCCAAATCCACTATGCCAATATTGTTTTAGCAAATAAATACATGAAATTTCACACATTTTATTTGAATGAACAGTTTTTACTACTCCAATAGCATTTTCACCTTGATACAACAAAAAATATTGCACATTACTGTTTTCATATGTACTTAAAAACTCTTGTTTTCTTTTTTCAGTAGAATTTTGTTTTATGTATTCTAAAGGAAAAATATCTTCATAAGCTTGCTTCCATGATTCAGAATGAACATATCCAATAATGTCCGCATGATCAATCGTAGCTTTTATTACCTTCATAGATTCACTCCCTTCTCAATACTTATTCTTCATTCAATATCTTGATAATATTGGCAGAGCAATATATTTTTAAGTTGGATAAAATCAGTAACTGCATTTCCTTCCCATTGAATATTTCTACTATTAAACAAAACTGCATTCATTCCAACTTTGCCTGCTGCCTCTAGATTTCCCTCTCTGTCATCTACATATAAACAATCTTCTGCCTTACAACCAAGTTGTTCTATTGTAAGCTGAAAGATACGCGCATCTGGCTTTTGAATTTTCAAATCACCACTAATGCTAATCACATCAAAGTATTTATTAATATCAAATTTTTCTCGAAGATATTTACTCCATCGGCTCGAATCATTTGATATGATTGCCATCTTGTACTGTTTGCTTACAGACGATACAAAATCAAGAAAACCATCATTTATCTCTATCGTATCTAAATATCTTTTTTCAATGTTCTCTATATCACCTTTAAAACCAAGACTTTCCCACACCTCTAACGATGTTAACTCTCCCACATCAGCTTTGAACCATGGAGTGTATATCTCTTCTGGTTTTAAATCAGGAAATGTCTGTTGAACATATGGAACAAAATCATCGCCTGTTTGTTTTACTATTACACCATACATATCTAATACAATCGCTTTCATACTCTACACTCCACCCTTTCTTCTCTCCTATTCTCCCAATCCTCTAAAAAACTATTACCGCACCTGTTTAGATGCGGTAATAGTTTTTCAAAGCAAATAAAACGACTTGTCAAAAGCCCAGCTGTCTGAAATCAATCTCCAAATCATCATAGATATTGACTTTGATTTTATCTTTAAAAGTAAAATGTACTGGTGAGAACTCCTCTTCATAGAAATTGTTTACCATGATGCTTTGCTTAGAGAGATTTACTATCCAGTATTCTTTTACCCCAGCTTCCTGATACTTGATTGCTTTTAGAAAGTAATCATTACGCACGGTACTAGGTGAAGTTATTTCAATAATCCAATCAGGGGCACCAAAACATCCTCGCTCTTTGACTATGTCAGTATTGCAGATAACACTTATATCAGGAATGAAACACTCTGATTCATCGCCACTAAGAAATACGTCAAATGGAGCTTGAAAGACTTCGCACTTTCCCTTTTTTGAATCAATATAATCTGCAATATATCTTGAAAGTTTTAAACTAAGGCGTTGATGATTTGCACTTGGTGATGCCTGTATATAGAGTTTACCATCAATCAACTCTGCAAGTTGTCCTTCTGGAAGATTGTTTCTGTCATCAATGGTATATCTTCGTTCTTTTGATAATGACATGATACACTTCCTTTCTTTCTCCAGAAATGGAGAACTATATACTATAGTATAACATAAAACATATGCGATATGATAATGTAAAAAAGAACTTTCCAAAAAATTCAAGAATTTTTCTCTACTTCATCTGATTTTCAGATAGTATTGAAAAATATCAATTACAACTTGAAAGAAGCCACCATCCAAGATACCACACTGAATATATCTTCATGATATCCTGCTCAAATTCTAATTTAATAACTCCAAACATTTATACGTATATTCCATAACCCAATCCATATCCTGCAATTTACGTTTCAATTCATCACAAACTCTATTTGCTTGGTTTAACTGTTCTGTAGAAATTTCCTTAACTTCCCAAGCGTGTTCAAGTTCCTCCCTATCATCTTCCATAATAGTTCCATCTGGATAAACAACTAAATCAAGATATAAATCATCAAAATATGGTATCCCATCTAAATCAAGTCCCTGTTCGGCAATGATATCAATATACCACAAGATAATTTCATTCTTTTCACTTATCATTGCCGTAATACAATAATTTTCCTCCTGTGGCAAAATCGTCAGCCACTTATACCCTTCAATGCAAACAACAATATCTTCACCATTAAAGTTCCAAACTTGTGGTTCTGTAACTTCCTTTATCTCAAGAAGACTAACAAATCCGTTTAGTATTTCATTATTAAAATTATGTATTCTCTGTTTCTTTGATAAAATGCATTTCCATTCCTTATAAGATAACTTGCTTCTTTTCATCTATCTTTCCTCGAATTCCAACAATAGTTATAATCTTTTTAAGAAGAAATATTCCGAAAATCCCTCCTTACTATTTTCGTATTGTCCAACGTTCTCATAACCAAGGGATTCATAAAACGCTTTCCCTTGCCAATCAAAGGTATCCAAACGAATCATATCTGCACCTAACTGCTTCGCTCTTTCTTCCAACTCTAACATCAATTTTCTTCCAAGACCTTGTCTGCGATACTCCTTCGAAACAAACACGGTTGACACATATAAAATATGAAATGCTGTCATACACGCATCTACACCAGCAATCACTCTTGAACCTTCACATATTCCAATCGATATACCACCATCTAATTTGAAATGAATATACTCTTTGTCATACTCTTCTAGTCCTTGTTCTAGTTCTTCCACTTGTTGATCATTTAAATTAATGATTTCCATACCTCATTCCTCCCTTTACTGTATGCTTACTCTACCATAATATAAAAATCTCAAACAGATTTCTCCCCATATACCATTTTAAAAATATTCCGCCTTTTCGCCTCTTCCATTAACTTCGGCTGAATTTCTGGATACGTCCACTTATCAATCATTTCATCCACTAAAACAATCTTCTCTATTTCACTATGCAATTCCTCTTCAAACTTATTAATCTCCGCAAAATAAAGCATTCCAAATGTTTCTTCTCCGTTGAAATTATTTTCTGCAATAACAGAATAAACACAGATTGGCTTGATCGCAAATTCAATTGCACCTGTTTCCTCATACAACTCTCTTTTCGCTGTATCAAGTATGTTTTCACCAAGCTCTCTATGCCCACCAGGAACTTCATAGGTATCTCTTTCTTTATGTTTACAAAACACCCATTTACCATCTGCCTTTGCAATAATTACTGCGAATTTTAAAAGAGTATCATCTACGGATTCATAAAAATTAACTTTTGTCATTGCCTGTCCTCCATCTTAAATTTAAATCTGACAGCTACGCATTATGCTTATTAGCTTATGTTACTAACTGCCCATTTCTATTTTTACTTTTTCAGTCATAATCCATTGCTCGTTTATTAATTCATGGGTAATTGAATACCCTTGCTCTGGGTCACTTTCATCGAGAAATCCGGTGCAAACCTTCTTAACTAATGTTAGAGTACCGTTGATATAGCGATAATAATCTTCAAAGTGTTCCGAGGCAGAGGTACGCCCGAACGAATAAATAAGCTCATTTTTATAATCAACTTCCAATGAAGTTATCATACTTAATTCGGTATGATAGACATACTGTCCAGTATTTTTATCCCATACCCAACATACGTAAGGAATGTTGGGTCCTGCCGGTAGAAATTCCATGATTCGTATGTCGGCATAACCATCAAAATTCATATCTTCAATGTAAAACCCAAGCGTATCACCACTATAAGAACATGGATTGTCTTCAAAATATGTATATTCAGAAGGGATTATTTCCTGAATGAGCATTTCTGTTTCAGCATCTTTGATTGTAATTTTAGTAGTCTGGTATTCTCTGGAATGTTTCGATCTGAATGCTAATAGTTCAATAATGTATTCAGGCATATCATCACCGAGCTGTTGCCTATACTCTCGCGTGAAGAAATCTTCATCTTTGGGTTTATAGAACTCATCTAATCTTTCTTCCGAAATAAGGTTATCGTCTATACTAATAGTTTCTAAATTCGACAATCCATTCAAAACATCTATATCCAAAATGTTATTACTCGAAAGATCCAGATATGTGAGCTTTGTCAGGTTTTTCAGTGCAGAAATGTCGCTTATTCTATTGTGAAACAATTGTAAATATTCAAGTTCTGTTTTATCTGCAAGCATGCTGATATCTGTAATGCCACTATAGGAAGCGTAAAGACGTTTCAAGTTACCCATACCACTGATAGGAGAAAGATCAATGTTTTGGCAATCACCAAGCCCAAGACTTTCAATATTGACAAGGTTGTATAGAGCAGAGATGTCATTGATAGGGTTTTCTGATAGGTCAAGTTCTTTTAATTTTACAAGGTTACACAACGGTTCAAGGTCTGAGATATTGTTCCTCCTAAGACGGAGTATTTCTAGATTTTCAAGCTCCTCTATACCCACTAGGCTTCTTATCTCGCAGTCTCCAAGGGACAGCGTTGTAAGGTTTTTCAACCATCTCATATCAGAGAGCGTAGTAATTTCACCCTTGATATCTCCGAATGCACCTCCGTTTCCTTCTGAGTCCCCTAATACTGTAATTTTTAGCAATTCAAATTTTGTAATTTTACCTTCAGGTTTTTCCAGCAAGTCTCTGATTGCTTGCTCTATATTGGGATCAGCAAACTCGACAGCTATATTCTGTAGCAAGATCCCTTGTATAGATGTTTCTGTTCCAAATAACGGAAGGTCAGTCGAATTACGGCATCCAGACAATATTATCAAAAAACCTATCACTAAGATAAATGCTTTCATTTTCAATAGATTCACCCCTCCTATCAAAATATAAATAATTTTCAGCTCTGGTTCCAAGTCAAATTCTGATTCACTAACCTAGATGTATCAAATTCCCCAGATATAGACTCCATTATACTGAGACGCATTTCTCAACCACTCTAACAATACCGCATACTCCTTTGGCTTCTTCGATTCAATGGCAGATATAATTGTAGCTGTCTGCGTTGGTGAATAATAATTTATCCCAAAAACATCAATTTTCCCCTTCTTCATGTTGTTATATAATCCGTCAACAAAAATATCACAATAATTTGAATAAAAGTCAGCCATGTCAGTCATGTAAACATAAATCGAATCATTTTGCCAAGGTGACACGGAACTGACTGCTACAATTTTCTTGACAGATGTATCAGGTTTCATTTTGCAATATTGTAACTCTAAAAAGGCTGAACCGCCATATGCGCTTCTTTCTTCTTGATTATTAAAACGATGGAACATTTTTCAGCCCTCCCCCCTTAAATAGAATTTGGTATTTATTTCCTCATATACCATTCTGGTTCTAATGCCTTCATGCCGTCAAATGCATTTAGAATATTCTGATTTAATTGAATTATATTATTGTATTCTTCTGGTGCCCAATACTTCGCCCATACCACTGATGTTATTGCACTTGTTGCTAAATAGTATAACAATAGCCGCCAAAAATCATTTGGCACATTATCCTTGAAATAGCCATCAATTTGTCCAGAAACAAAATTAGGATATTCTAATCCTATTCGATTGAATTCATACCATGGATCACCATAGTTATCAAAATCTACTGTATTCCAATCAATTATTTTGATGTGATTATCTTGGGTATATATCATATTTCCCATATGATAATCTCCATGTAGATAACATTGTGGTCGATTTTTTATCAATTCTTTATTTTCCTTTAAATACTCCAGAATGATACTATCACCATCAAAATGTTCATCCTCATCTATATATGCTTGTATTCTTTCATCAATAACCTTAAAGTACTTATCATACCATTCATCTGAAA
>NZ_JAVBNS010000287.1:0-14395 GCF_031551385.1 Anaerosporobacter sp. | reverse complement strand
TCATCTGGAGATCTTGCAATAATATCTCCGATTCGAATCTGTACAGGGTCCATGGAAAGTGCAACAACGAAACTATTTGGGTTGCCTGATGCTCCAGCAAAAACATTTCCCTTTAAAGCACCAAGTATGATAACATTTCCCTTGGATACTACTTTTGCTCCAGCATTCACATCACCAATAATAATAATGCTTGTTTCGAATTCGAGTACTTGTCCAGAACGCAAATTTCCTTTATAAAATTGTCCTGTGTTATTGGACAGTTCCATTAATTTATCATCCAAACATTGTTTGAATATCTTTTCTTTCTCTAAATCTAAATCTACTACACATATAACATTAAGCTCAGAATTTTCTGCGATAATATCTAAAACGTCTCTTTCCTCTTCTGTTGTTAATGTTCTACCCTCAAATGTTACGGCAACACTAGCATTTCCAAGAAATTTGGCAGATGCTTTGAATTTCTCAGCTATATTTGATTTTAATTCTTCGAAGTCAAGGTTCGCATCAAGTACAACAATGATACCAGATTGATTTCCCTTAATCATAACTGAATTATCCATCTATTAACTTACTCCTTTCAAATGTCTGTTTCTTTTCTTACTCTAATCAGAAATGCCATGGCTGATTTCTGGTAGTCCAATTTCACTATCAAACATATCTTTATATCCATCTTGTTTATAATAATACTTATAGACATCTCTTGCAAGCTCTGCGGCATTACTTGATGTATAACCATTCGGTATAACAACAGTAACCGTGATTTCTGGATCTTCATATGGAGCATAAGACACAAACAAAGCATGGTTTGGCTTCTTCTTGTTTTCTTGTGCTGTACCAGTCTTACCTGCTATTTCAATATCCATATTAGCAAATAATTTCTTGATGGAACTATCTTCGCCATTAACAACTTTATACATACCTTCCTGAATAAGATTCCATGAAGTATTACTAATGCTTACATTGTTATAAATGGTTGCTTCATTGTTCTCAATCACCTTTTTATTGAGATCTTGAA
The DNA here is from genome assembly GCF_031551385.1 of Anaerosporobacter sp. Lineage (GTDB taxonomy): Bacteria > Bacillota > Clostridia > Lachnospirales > Lachnospiraceae > Anaerosporobacter. The sequence goes on along the minus strand of NZ_JAVBNS010000287.1, from coordinate 13,380 downwards.
CTTTATTATAAATAGTAAGGTTAAAACAAGTCCCTCTATTTGCTATTGTAGTTACATAACGTGCAAGTTGTGCAGGTGTATAATTGTTTTCACCTTGTCCAATTGCAGAACGAACGGAATCAAAATTAGAAATATTAGGTTCGTATTCTGGTAGTTCAATTCCACTTTTTGCATCAAATCCAAACATTTCCGCATACTTTTTAAGTCGATCAAGCCCTAATTGACTTCTATAATTTTGAGCAGAATCTAATCCAAGACGATATCCTACTTCATAGAAGAAATAGTTGCAAGAAACTTCAAGTGCATTCGGTACATCAATACTACCATGTGAATTTCTTGAATGGTCTTTTGGACTTGGTGTAATTGCTGTAAATTCGTACTTATCAAGTATTGTTTCAGAAGGAGAAATAACACCTTCCTCCAAACCTGCAACGGATGACACCATCTTGTATGTTGAACCAGGTGCTGTTTTTTGTTGCAATGGTCTATTTAGTAACGGATATGCCAAATCGTTATTGATTTTATTAAAATATGCGGAATCTACTCGATTGGCAAACATATTATTATCATAACTTGGGTAGGATACAAGAGCTAGTACTTCACCTGTTTTTACGTCTGTTACAACAACAGAACCAGAACAAGGCTCTAATGCAAGTTGTGCAGGTGTAATTTCAAGTTTCTTAATCTTTGACTGAATGAAAGAAGAAGGTGATATCGTACCTGCCTCTAGCCCATTAATTGCGTTCTCATCATATTCTAACACACTCTGGTCAAATAATAAAAGGCAAATTTCTTTTCCTGTTAATTTATACGAATATACTAAATCTCTATAGATAATTTTATTAAAATTGCTATCATTTGTCAATGTTTCAATAATTAAGTCAAGCAGTCTTGCGTATAACTCTTCGGTGCTGTAATAGTCATTACCTACATTTAATTTTGTTAAATCAATAAAGTTGTTGGAAACGGCATATTTCAAAAAGCTACTTAAACTGATTGATTCATTCTGATAGGAAGTAAGAGTTGTATCTCCTTCTGGTATCTCAGATACTAAAAGAATCTTTTGCTTCTTTAACATAGAATAGATGTAATCAATATATTCTTCCATCTCTTCTGAGAGAGATTTTTTAGGTGTTGTATTAGTAATTGCTAGTTCTTTCTTGAGATCTTTGAACACATCTTTCTGTTGTACTTCAAATTTACTAAAAACTTGTTTCTCAAGTTCGGAACTATCTTCACTATTTAATGTTTTTATGTTGATAACACTATTGTTAATCAATGCATAATACACATCGTATATCGTAAGCTTATCATTTGTTTGTAATGCATTAAGCAAAATACTTGCCAAACGTCGTTCTAATAATTTGGTAGTTGCTATTTGCAAATCACTATCTATAGTAAGATATACATCATTACCTGCTTCTGGCTCTTCTGTTTCAAGAATATCAAGAACTCTCGTTTGCTCGTTTATGATAACGGTTTCACTACCATTTTTACCATGTAGATACTCTTCGAATTCTTTTTCAATTCCAGAGATACCAATTTGGTCGGTTGCACTATAGTTATCATTGCCTGCTTCGGCAAGCTCTTGTAACTTTTCAGTAGAAACCAAACCTGTATATCCGAGCATATGAGCAAAGTACTCACTATCATTATAGACACGCTGTGTTTGATCTAAAACAACAACACCTGGTAGTTCTTCACTACATTCTCGAATCATTGCAACTGTCTTTTCATTGACATTCGATGCAATTGTGATTGGAAGATATCTGGAATACTTGTTCATAACAATATTAAAACGAATCATCATAATATCTAATGCATCTTCTAAGCTATATTCATCAGAGATATCATACATCTTTGTAGCATCTGCCGTTGAACCATGTCTCAGATAATCAAAAATCTCTTGTGCGGAAGCAGCTTTTTGTTCATCGGTTAAGAGATCTACAGATTTTAACGAATAAACATCTCGCTTAAATCGTAATTCAGAACTTCCATCACTTTGAAAAAACAAATTACCATCTTCATCAAGCTGAATGAAAAAATCATCCGCTAAGACATCGCCATTTTTTTCAATGATTTTAATCAGTGTATAAATCATTGAATTTTTTTCTTCATTCGTTGTTAAATCGCCTGTATCTTCATAGGTGATTGAGTACGAAAGTTCATTGTAGGCAAGTAATTTGCCGTTTCTATCAAGGATATTTCCACGAGTACTTTTTAGTTCACGTTCTTTTGTTGTTTTTTGTTCTGCTTCCATTTCGTGTGTTTCACCATCGACAATTTGAATTGTAAACATTCGATTAATTAATGCAAAACATAATAAAAGATAAATTATTACGATAGGAAGTAAACGTGATTGAAACAAATTCTTTAGTTTTTCAATGAATATATCAAACATACCTAAACCTCCTTATACGCAGAACGTTTCAATTTCACGTTCAGTATATGTAGTATCTTATAAAGAAGAATCGATACTACTACTGTATAGATTAGTTCTGGCAAAATAATTCTTCGTAGGTAAAAGAAAAAATCCAAACGATTTCTTAATAGGAATAGGAATACATAATAGAAAAATCCATATAAAAAATCGCTTATTGAAACAAGGATTATTGGCATTGTATAATCATCTCGAAAATAAATCTTATGAGCATAGCCATTCAAATAGCCAATACACATATACATTAAACCAAATAACCCAATCATATCACCATAGCATATATCTACTAAAAGACCACAAGCAAGTCCGACGTAGATTCCCTCTGTTCTACCACGCATATAGCCTGTGGCAACCGTAACAATAAGTAGTAAATTAGGGGCTACGCCAGCTATGGAAAGTGCTTGGAAAACAGTACTCTGTAATAAGAAACATACTATAATAACGATTACAGACATAATAAACCGCTTCATATATCAAAATCCTTTCTAGTATAGAGTTTCCTTGAGTTCTGTAATAACTAATACTGTAGATAAGTTGGAAAAATCAACTGCTGGTGTTAGATAGCCAGATTTTGTCATGTTATTAGAATCAACGGTTATATCTGAGATATATCCGATTAAGATTCCTTGCAAATATTTTGGACTGATTGCAGATGTTACAATCTCATATCCATCTTTAACTTTTGCATCTTTATCAATTCCTTGAACTTCAATTAATCCATTGTCAATTAATTCAAGGTTACCTTTTACATTACATTGGTCGTTTGTTTTTAAAAACATACCACTAACATTGCTCGCATCATCGATGATAGAACGAACTGTTGCATTATTATGTCCAACTTTAATAATGATACCAACAAGTCCATTGCCAGCTAGAACATTCATTCCAACTTTCAAACCATCATCAGACCCTTTGTCAATTACAAAACGATTATACCAATTGTTTGTATCTTTACTAATAATAGTTGCAGCAACTTTAGGATAACTAGCATAACGTTTATCTAATTCATACAAGTCACGAAGTGTATCAAGTTCATACCCTTCCTGTTGGAGAATTCTATTCTCGTAAGTTGTTTCTGCAAGTTCTTCTTTAAGTGCTTTATTCTCTTCTTGTAAATCTTTTATGTTAGAGAGCAATTCCAATTTATCTGTTATCCATCTTCCTACACTATTAATTCCCTTTTGCATTGGAGTGAAAACGCTTGTTACTGCATTTTTAACAGGTTGTACCTTATCCTCGTACCGAACCGATATAAAAATCAATATGATACATAGGACAGAACATATAGCCAAAATGTATTTTGGCTCAAGTGAAAACCTTGTTCTACGTCTCATAATGTCCCCCTTGAATTGATTAATCTATCGTCTTGTTGATGTTTGTTTCATATTGTAAGAAAGTTCTTTTAGGCTAGGGTCTTCAATAATTCTTCCTAATCCTTCAACTACGGTACGATCTGCTTTGTCGCAGATATTAACTCGTAGGTCTGTATTAGCAGAAATCAATGCATCTAAGTCTCTAATTGCAGAAGAACCACCTGTTATATAGATACCAGATTCGATAATATCAGCAGATATTTCTGGTGGTGTTCTTTCAAGAATAACTTTAATTGCATCAACAATTGTGTGAAGATATTCTTTAATTGCATCATATACCATCTCAGAATTAATCTCCATCTGTGCTGGAAGACCATTAACAATATTTCGTCCAAATACAGCAATGGTTTCCATTGAACCAGGTAAGGCACATGCTAGACTTTTCTTGATTGTCTCTGCAGTCTTACTACCGATTGCAAGGTTATATTTTTTCTTAACATATAGTTTAATGGACTCATCTAGTTTGTTTCCGCCAACATTAACTAACTTGCTAAGAACAATTCCACCTAATGAAATAATTGATATTTCAGTTGTATCTGCACCGATATTGACAACCATAACACCTCTAGCGTTTGTAATATCAAGTCCGATTCCAAGTGCATCTGCGATACTCTTTTCTACGATGCTAATATCTTTTACTTTTGCATTAGATGCTAATACAGTATCATAAAAAGATTTTTTCTCTACACCAGTAATATCTGTAGGTACTGCGATATAGAATGTACTAGCACTCTTTTTTCCACCGTTTACTTGGTTGATAACACTTGTTAATAAATGTTGCATGTTTGAGATATCTGCAATAACACCACTTCTAACAGGTGATACGATCTTAATCGATACTGGTGCTTTTTCATTCATCTCATATGCTTCGTCACCAACGGCAATAATTTTTTTCTTGTTTTCAATTGCAATAATATTTCTCTCATGAAGGATTACGCCTTCACCTTTTTTGTATACTTTAATTGTATTTGTCCCTAAATCTATTCCATAAGTTTTAGCAGCCACTTATTTTACTCCTTCCAAACTACGAATAGAACTTTTTTATTATTATAAAAGTTCTTGTTCTTTTAAACTTATATACATATTATCACCAATAATTATGTGATCCATAAGCTGTATACCAATTAATAAACCTGCGTCTCGTATTCGTTTGGTCGTGATAATATCTTCTTTGCTTGGCGTAGGATCTCCACTCGGATGGTTATGCAACAAAATTATATAGACTGCGCCATATTTAAGTGCATTCAAATATATCTCTCGTGGTGCCGTTATTGAAGCATTCACTGACCCTTTCGATAATTCCATATCCCGAATTAACTGGCATTTGGTATCTAAGAACAGCAAAATTGCCTGTTCAATGGTAAGATGCCTCATTTGTTCCATATAGTAATTCGCTATTGTTTCGGGTGAAGAAAAACGGATTTTTATCCCATAGGAAGCCTTTGCCATCCGTTTACTTATCTCAGCAAGGCATAAAAGTTGAATTGCCTTAACCTTACCAATACCATGAATCTTCATTAATTCTTCCATAGTATATTGATATAGCGAAACGATTCCTTGCTCTCTTTTTGGATTTGACAAGACGCGATTTGCAACGTCGATTGCTCGCTCTGTTGCTGAACCTGAACGAATTATAATAGCTAATAATTCGGCATCAGATAAGCTGGTAGTTCCATAACGGACACATTTTTCATAAGGTTGTTCCGTTAATGGTAATTCTTTCACTGTCAAATGTTCTATTGGTTTCATAGTTTTCCTCACTTTCTGTAAGGAACGCTATTCAAGCTTGTCTCTTATATCTTCTTATAAACAAAGATTGATAAGGCTACACCGATTATACTTGCCATTGTAATCTTAATTGTTAATCCAAAGGTTATCTTTAGAATCCCAAGATTCAAATCAAAAGGCTCACTAAATCCAAACTGTTGACCGTAATTAAGCCAAGATAAATATGAGACATCTTTAGCTAACCATCCGATGAATCCACCGAGTACAATACCCGTTAATAATAACAAGAATAATGACCATCCATTTTTGGCAGAATTTCGCATCTTAATCCATCCCCATTTTTATTCATATACTTTAATACCCCATTCTAAATTCACATACTCCACACCACATTTTAACACAAATTGGTGGGTTTGTATACACAATTTCATCGACAAGTTATTAAGTCACATAAATTTTGCTCATATAATTTTTGAAGTGACATCATAATACCAAATTTAGAATGATACCATGTTAAACCACCTTGAAAATATACCGCATATGGTGGTTTGATTGGTGCATCCGCACTTAGTTCAATAGAAGAACCTTGTATAAATGCTCCAGCCGCCATAATAACATCGCAAGTATATCCTGGCATTGCCCATGGTTCTGGTGTTACGTAGCTGTCTACTGGTGCTGCCGCTTGAATTCCTTTACAGAATGCAATGATTGCCTCAGCAGAGCCTAATGTTACAGCTTGAATAATATCATGTCTTGATTCTGTTCCATTAGGAACAACAGCATATCCTAGTTTTTCATAGATATTCGCTGCAAAGATTGCTCCTTTTAAAGCACCTGATACAACTTGAGGTGCCATAAAGAAACCTTGAATTAATTGTTGATTAAGTCCAAGCGTTGCACCTACTTCTTTTCCAAGACCTGGTGATGTAAGACGAAATGCTGCATTATCGACATACTCTTCTTTTCCAACAATATAACCACCAATTGGAGCAAGTCCGCCGCCAGGGTTTTTAATTAAGGAGCCTACACATAAGTCAGCACCTACATCCGTTGGTTCGATTGTTTCTACAAATTCGCCATAACAATTATCTACCATACAGATTACATCTGGTTTGATTTCTTTAATAAAGGAAATTAATTCACCGATACGTGCAATGGATAGCGTTGGTCGCGTTTGGTATCCTTTTGAGCGTTGAATCGTAATTAATTTCGTTTTGTCGTTTATTGCATTCTTGATTCCTTCGTAGTCAAATGAACCATCGTCGAATAAATCAACTTGACGGTATGTGATACCATATTCAGCTAAAGAACCTCTGCTTGGTTGAATTCCGATAACGCCTTCTAATGTATCATATGGTTTTCCGACTGGTGATAAAATCTCATCTCCCGGTCTAAGATTTCCTGATAAAGCAACCGTAAGTGCATGTGTACCACAAGTTAATTGCGGACGTACTAATGCTGATTCGGCATGAAATACAGCAGCATAGATACTTTCCAAAGTATCTCTTCCAAGATCATTATAACCATAACCTGTTGTTGCACTAAAATGCACATCGGATAAACGGTTTTCTTGCATTGCTTTTATTACTTTCATTTGATTAAACTCAGCAACTTTATCAATTGCTTCAAATCTCTCTTTTAATGAGCTTTCAATTGTATTACAAAATTCCAGTACTTTATTATCAATGCCTAAGCCTTGATACATCTCTTTTAATGATTCCATTGTTTTATCTTTGTTCCTCTCTTGTTTTCTCTACTGAGTTATTGAATATTTTTCTCACGAAGAATGTCACACATTTTTTCTAATATCGCATCTTCATTATCATTAAATTCGCTTTTATCTAGCCATATAACTTCCTTTTCTCTTTTAAACCAAGTTAATTGACGTTTTGCAAAATGTCTTGTATCTCGTTTCAATATATAGATTGCTTCCTCTAAAGTGCACTCTCCTTCAAGATACGCAATAATTTCCTTATATCCTAACCCTTGCATAGATACAAGTTCTTTGCTATATCCGGCATGAGATAAAGCAGTAACTTCTTCAAGTAAGCCTTGTGCCATCATCAAATCAATTCGCTGCTCAATTCGATTATATAATATGTCACGATTATGATTTAATACAAAATATGCAAAATTATATGGTGATTCCTTCTGACGTTGCTCCTCATTATGTTCAGAAATTTTATTCCCTGTTTGATGATAGTATTCAAGTGCTCGTATAACACGCTTTACATTGTTTTTATGGATTGTTTTAGTAGCCTCTTCATCAACTTCTCGTAACTGTTCATATAGGAAATCAGCACCTTTTTCATCCGCTATTTGTTGAAGTGATTCGCGGTAAGAAGTATCTTCCTCTGTTGCCGTAAAGTCAATATCATTCAAAATCGCTTGTATATAGAATCCAGTTCCTCCTACAATAATAGGTATCTTACCTTTTGCATAAATCTCTTCCATATAGGATAACGCTAATTCTTTGAACTTAACTACGTTAAAGTCTTCATCTGGCATAAATTCATCAACTAGATAGTGTTTAACACCTTGCATTTCATCTGGCATAATCTTTGCAGTACCAATATCCATCTGCTTATATACTTGCATAGAGTCAGCAGATATGATTTCTCCATTTACTGCTTTCGCAAGACGTAAGGAAAGTGCAGTTTTGCCCACTGCAGTTGGTCCTGTAAGAATGATGAGTGGTTTATTCTTCTTGTTCATATGCACCTCCAAATAGTATGTTTTTATAGGTAAGGTCATACTTGTGTATGATACATTTTCGTTGCAAAACTCTGATACGTTTTATAACTTCTTTGTTGCTGTCCTATAATACGAAACACGCTACACACCTAAGTACTTCTAAGTGTGTATGAACAGTTCTTGAAAGTTTACGGAAACGCCTTCGATTCGGCATCCTGCCTCAGCTCAGGCTGGCTCGGCGTCCATGCCTCGCCTTCCTAGATTATGAACATACACACTAAGAAGTACTATAGGTGTTTCGCTACCATTTCTTAATTATAGGGCAGCAACAAAGAAGTAGGATAGGTAATGAAGATTTGCATATTTATTGTATTGATACACAAGTATAGGTAAAGGAATGAATACATATTACCCCGTATTCATCATGAAGGTTATTCTTAACCTTTTGACATCTCAATTCTAAGATGTTTTACTTATTTATGGTAGTGTACCATACAATTTATGAATTTTCAAACACAATAGGTACAATTTCAACAATAGGTATATTTCGACCCTTTTATTGACTTATCTGCTGAGGCATGTTATATTTTACAGTGGTTATATTCTATAATATACATAATTGATAACGTATAATCATTATTTAGTTACAACTATGCTACCTTTTCATATACTAATAGCATAGAACGTATACGATTCGATAGGGGGAATTCATAAACAGAGAAGTTGATTTAATAACAGCCCATAGTAAGAAGTATCTGACAGAAATGTCTTCAAGTTAGTGTAGTATTCTAATTTGATAAAATTAGCGCCATGTACCTTTGTCTGGGCGGAAAAAGCAAAGGGTAACGAGGTAAAAGGTGTTCGAAAATTCGGCGGGGACCTTTTCGCATTCTTGGATGCGTAATATATCTTCAAAAACTTGAGTAATCAAGGAACAAAAGGATATAACCAAGGTGTTATTTTTGTTGCTTTTTTTAGGCATAATCGAAAAATGCTTGTACGGAGAGTGCAATTAATTTTCAATTATGTTTAGGGGCAATGAATATAAATGTATGGTATAGGTAATTGCGAAATTCTCAATACATTTGACTGCTTCTTGATTAATGTACATTAACTAAAAAACGATAGCAAAACATCTATAGTACTTCTTTGTGTATACTGTAGAACCTAGGAAGGCTCGACATGGACGCCGAGCCAGCCCGAACTGAGGCAGGATGCCGAATTGAGGGCGGTTCCGTACCTCTTGAATATCCTATCCGTATACACCTAGAAGTACTTAGATGTGTCGCGTGTTTTGTGTTAACGTACATTAAGCAAGAAGCTTATACAACCTAAATTGAGTTTCGCAATTACCTAATGTATGGTAATCGAAAAGGAGAATAAATTATGTGCGGAATTATTGGTTTTACGGGAAAGCTTGATGCTACCGAAATCTTATTAAATGGTCTTAGTGAATTAGAGTATAGAGGTTATGATAGTGCGGGTATTTCTTTTTTTCAAAAGGATGCCATTCAAACAATCAAAACAACTGGTAATGTATAAAATCTTATAGAAAAAGTAAATAATACAAAAGATGGTGATACAACTTGTGGAATTTGTCATACTAGATGGGCTACTCATGGTGGTGTATCGGATACGAACTGCCACCCTCATACATTTGGTAAAGTAACATTGATTCATAATGGTATTATTGAAAATTATCATAAATTAGCGAAGGAATTAGCAAAGGATGATAAGTATCCGGTATCGCAAACAGATTCAGAAATTGCTGCTATGCTTATTGATAGTTTGTATGAAGGAGATGCTTACGATGCAATTCGTAAAGCTTCTGCTATTCTTGACGGAGCTTATGCGTTCTGTATTCTATTCCACGATCAACCGGGTGTGATTTATGCAATTCGTTGTGGTAGTCCACTTGTTGCTTGCCAAACAGAGCAAGGCTCTATTGTTGCTTCTGATATGGTTGCCCTTATCAAATACTCTAAGGATTACTTTGTATTGCCAGAGCACCATATTGCTAAAATGGATGGTAGTCAAATTCAAGTAACTACACTTGATGGTGATACAATCGAACCTAAGATATTACATGTAGATTGGGATATTACTTCTGCTCAAAAAGGTGGATTCGAACATTATATGTTGAAAGAAATTCATGAACAACCAGAGTCTTTACGTAAGACAATTATGCCTCGTGTAAAGAATGGTCTGTTAAACTTTAAAGCTGACGGAATTGATGACGATGTATTTTCTGATATTAACAGAGTGATTATTATTGGTTGTGGAACAGCGATGCATGCTGGTTTAGTTGGTAAAGTAATGTTTGAAAAATTATTACGCATACCAGTAACTGTTGAAATTGCGTCAGAATTCCGTTATAACAATCCGATATTAGACAAGAGCACATTAGTTATTACGATTTCTCAATCAGGTGAAACGGCTGATACACTTGCTGCTCTTCGTTTGTCAAAAGACGCTGGTTGCAAGACATTATCTATTGTTAATGTAAAAGGCTCTTCTATTGCAAGAGAAAGTGACTATGTTTTCTATACACATGCAGGCCCAGAAATTGCAGTTGCTAGTACGAAAGCATATACCGTTCAGTTATCTAGTATCTATATGATTGCTTTTAAATTTGCAATGATTAAAGGAACAATTAGCAAAGAAACTTGTGAGGATTATTTAAAACAATTACAAGATGTAGTGAATGCAGTTGCCACTACAATTGATTTGGATAAACAGATAGAAAAAGTTAGCGAATGCTTGACAGATGCAGAAGATTTATTCTTTATCGGTAGAGGTCTTGACTATGCATTATCATGTGAAGGTTCTATTAAATTAAAGGAAATTAGTTATATTCATTCTGAGGCATATGCTGCTGGTGAATTAAAACATGGTACTCTTTCGTTGGTAACAGATGGTATCCCTGTAATTGCTCTTGCTACACAAGAAAAAGTGTATTCAAAGATGATTTCTAATATTCGTGAAGTTCGTGCAAGAGGTGCAATGGTTATCTTAATTACAAATGGTGAAATGCAAGTTGATGACGATTTATGTACGCATCATATTGTTTTACCTAAGACTGATGATCAATTTGCTCCATTTACAAGTGCTGTAGCATTACAATTAATCGCTTACTACACTTCTGTCCACCGTGGACTCAACGTGGACCAACCAAGAAATCTTGCAAAATCTGTAACAGTAGAATAAACGTTTTTAATCAAAGAAAGTTAACACATGATTTAAGATTTGTGTTAACTTTCTTTTTAATTGAGAAGAAATCTGATGAAATAGCATCAAATATATAAGTCTTACTAATATGTTTTATGATTTTTAAGAATATTCTTATATTACCATTGTTTTTGCTTGTTTTATTTAATACAATAAATCTGATGCTTAAAATATTTTATATTGTTCGTTTGTATCTACTTAGGACTATGTCCTTCAATGTATAAACAATACGATATTCATAATTAATAAATGGAGGTTATTATGGGCGGATTTTTTGGTGTAGCTTCAAAAACAGATTGTGTATTTGACCTTTTCTTTGGAACAGATTATCACTCACATCTTGGAACTCGAAGAGGTGGTATGGCAGTGTATGGCAAGACGGGATTTGACCGTGCTATTCACAATATTGAAAATTCACCTTTTCGAACAAAGTTTGAAAAAGACGTGAATTCTATGGAAGGTAATTTAGGTATTGGATGTATCTCAGATTATGAACCACAGCCATTAATTGTACGTTCTCATCATGGAACTTATGCAATTACTACAATTGGTAAGATTAACAATCTAGATGAAATTGTTAAGAGTATGTTTGATTCAGGGCATTCACATTTCTTGGAAATGAGTGGTGGAGATATCAATGCAACAGAGTTGGTTGCTGCTATCATTAATCAAAAGGAACATCTTGTAGAAGGTATTCAATATGCACAAGAATTAATTGAAGGTTCTATGACATTACTGATTATGACTCCAAAAGCAATCTATGCTGCAAGAGATCGCATGGGTAGAACACCTATTTCAATTGGTAAAAAAGCTGATTCTTACTGTGCTTCCTTTGAAAGTTTTGCGTATCTTAATCTTGGTTATACGGAAGACAGAGAATTAGGTCCTGGTGAAATTGTTGCGATTACACCAGAGGGAGTACAAACGCTTTGCCAACCAGGAAAAGAGATGAAGATTTGTACATTCCTATGGATTTATTACGGATATCCTTCTTCTTCTTACGAAGGAATTAGTGTTGAGAAGATGCGTTATAATTGTGGTGAAAAACTTGCTGAGCGCGATGATGCGAAACCAGATATCGTTGCTGGTGTGCCCGATTCAGGAACTGCTCATGCAATTGGCTATTCCAATACATCTGGTATTCCATTCTCAAGACCATTTATTAAATATACACCAACTTGGCCACGTTCCTTTACCCCTACAATGCAGGAAAAACGCAAACAAATTGCTAAGATGAAATTAATTCCTGTACATGATTTGATACACAATAAAAGCCTTCTTTTAATTGATGATTCTATTGTTCGTGGTACACAATTGGGAGAAACTACAGAATTCTTATATCAAAGTGGTGCGAAAGAAGTTCATATTCGCCCTGCCTGCCCTCCTATCCTATATGGTTGTAAATACCTAAACTTCTCTCGTTCTACTTCTGAGATGGATTTAATTACTCGCAGAATTATTGCAGAAAAAGAAGGGGATCAAGTAGAGGCAAGTGTATTAGCAGAATATGCAGACCCAGAATCGGATCGTTACAAAGATATGGTAGAGACAATTCGAAAACAACTTAACTTTACTTCTCTTCGCTTCCATCGCCTTGACGATATGATTGAATCTGTTGGTATGGATCCATGTAAATTATGTACTTATTGCTGGAACGGAAAAGAATAATACACACAAATCTAAAACCCCCAAAATGGTATTCATCACCAAATTTGGGGGTTCCATATTATTAACAATTCCTTATTTTATTGTATTTAAGATAGGAATGCCATAGGTTAGCTTTGGTGTAGTACTTATAATAGTACTTTTCTTAATATCATATTCCATGTTACCCGATATCTTTAACATTACTACCCCATTCATATCCCACTGAGAAAGTAGATTTTGCTTTTTGTATCATTAAAAAGTTTTAGGAGA
>NZ_JAVBNS010000121.1:0-7700 GCF_031551385.1 Anaerosporobacter sp. | reverse complement strand
AAACTAGGAGGTGTCGAAATCCAAAGAAGACTAGCACCTGATTTTGAAGAAGCACTAAGATAGTGTTTTTTACAAGGGGTAAAATAAAAAGCTTCTCCTTTTTTTGCTTTGTATGATTTCGTTCCGATGTGAATGGTAACTGTACCATTCAGTACATAACCAAATTCCTCACCTTCATGAGGATTATCTGGATAGGTAGAACCATCAGGTTCTAATGTGAGAAGAATGGGTTCCATCATGTTTTTTTGCGCATTCGGTATAATCCATTGAATCTCATTTTTTAATTCACAATCATATTTTGCGAAATAATCCGATTTATGAAAAACGACTTGTTCTGAAGTTGTATTTGAAAAAAATTCTTCTAGATTCGTTCCAAGACATTGCAAGATATCAACTAAAGTAGCAATAGAGGGTGATGTTAAATCTCTCTCAAGTTGCGAGATAAATCCCTTTGACAGTTCAGCACGATCTGCTAATTCTTCTTGTGTAAGATTCTTTTGAACACGGAGTTCTTTGATTTTGTGACCAATTTGCATGTGGATTCACTTCCTTTTACTTAGCATAACTACACTTCGAGTTTAGCTATGCTAAACTTATAGCATATTTTATTATACACGCATTATATAGAGTGTCAACAAAAAGATACATAAATCATGCTAAATGGAATTAATTTGAGAAAATAACTGAAAAGCATTGACTTTAAAGGCAAAAAAAGCAATTAATATAGAGAAAAATGACAGAGAAATAGATAAAAAAGGAGCAATTACACGGATAAATGCAATTGCTCCTGGTATCTTATTTTTTATAAAATTCTTGAATCTTATCTAATCGAGAAGTCATGTTTTGGAAGAGCATATCAACTAAAGTTAATGCAACCATAGATTCGATAACAACAACAGCTCTTGGAACGATAATAGGATCATGGCGACCTTTGATATTAATTTCGATGTTTTCATTAGACTTATTCACAGTATGCTGTGTTCTTGCGATAGATGGTGTTGGTTTAACAGCAGCACGAAGAACAATGTCTGTTCCATCACTCATACCACCAAGAATGCCACCTGCATGATTTGTTTCTTTTGATAATGTGTTATCTTCATAATAGAGAGCGTCATTGTTCTCATCACCAAGAATCGTAGCACATTCAAAACCATTACCGATTTCAACACCTTTTACCGCACCAACAGACATAATGGCTTTAGATAGGTTTGCATCTAATTTGTCAAATACAGTTTCGCCAACACCAGCAGGCATTCCTTTTACAACACATTCAATGATTCCGCCAACAGAGTTGCATTCTGCCATCTTTTCTACAAGGAAATTTTCCGCTTTAGCAGATGCCTCTAAATCAGGCATGTAGATAGGGCTTTGCATAATATTTTCTAAATTAAGATTTGCACGATCAATTGTAATTGGCCCAATAGATTGTGTGTAAGCGTTAACGTGAATGTTAAGACTATCAAGGATAGCCATAGCGATAGCACCGGCAGCTACACGAGCAATTGTTTCACGACCTGAAGAGCGACCACCGCCTCGGTAGTCACGAAAACCGTATTTGGAATCAAATGTATAGTCGGCATGTCCTGGACGATAGTAGTTAGCAATTTCGGAATAATCACCAGAACGTTGTGTTTGATTCATAACAACCATAGAAATTGGAGTTCCCGTGGTATATCCTTCGAATACACCAGATAAGATTTCTACATGATCGTCTTCCTTACGAGGAGTAGAGTATTTGGATTGTCCTGGTTTTCTTCTATTAAGATAGGTTTGAATATATGCTTCAGAGATTGGAAGACCAGCGGGACAACCATCTACAACAACACCAACACCTTTGCCGTGTGATTCCCCCCAAGTTGATATTTTGAACATAGTGCCTAATGATGAACCTGCCATGATAGTACCTCAATCTTTCTATATATAATATATGTTTGTTTTCTTGAATGGTATGTCTAATTGTAACTTGAAAGATATAGTCTTTCAACGTTACATAATGATTATAGTCAATGATGTCAATTTAAAGTCGTCATTTTATGTAAACAAATGTGGAAATGGCATCGTTTCAACTATTATAAGGGAAAATTGGATGAATAGTCAATGAATATATGGACATTTTTTCGGACAATTTCATATATTATAGTATGCACACGATATTTTGGAAATATCCAGTTTGTTGGAACACTCATATAAGGAGGGGCAATGTGATGGAGAACTATTATAGTAGGATAAATCAAGATGAGATGGATTGGCCTTACCAACGATATGCAAGTATTGAAACAGAAAACAATATTGATTGCTTTGAGAAGGTAGTGAAAGAAGATGATTCGGAATTGGTAATTGATGATACAACCATTTATGAGATTGATCTAAAATGTTATCAATGCCTTCAAAATAGAAGAAGAAAGAACAGACATAATTTCTAATAGGTAACTTTATAGAAAATAGAAAGGGGATATCGGTAAACCGATATCCCCTTAAGTATTGATTAGAAGCAGAAACCGTTGCCGCCACCACAGAAACAAAGAATAAGGATAATCCAGATGATGCTGCCACAGTCATTACCACCACAACCGTTGCCACAGCCACTGTTACCAAATCCGTTACCACCACAGCAGAATAAAAGGATAATTATCAATAGACAACTATTTCCTCCATCACTACTACAACCATTTCCACATCCACAGTTTGTTGCTGCTAAATCACTCATTTTAGTTCCTCCTAAAATTAACTTACAATGTATCTTATGTGTGACTGCTTGACTGCTTTACTAGATTTTATAAAGATTCTGAAAAAACCGATTGCTATAATTCGAGGAAATATTCGGTTTATGGAAAAAATGTATTTTGAGATAAAAGAATGTTTTACCATAAAGTTACAATTGCATTATTATGGAGGAGAATTGGAAGAAGAATGTAAGAGTAATGTGAAAATTAAGGAAATATTCATGTATTATATTTGCAATAAGAAAAAAATAAAAGTAATATTTTGAAAAGTGCATTTTTTAAGTAAAGAGTGCAATTTTTTGAGGAAATATTGCCGATTGCTACTTTTTGTGTTAATCTAGGTGTGCGACAGAATAATGAGAGATATTTACAGAAAGGGGTTTGTATGCTAAATATAAATTCAAGTAAAAAGAAAATGCTTGCTGCAATACTATGTTTGGTTATGATTGTGACATCGATACAAGTACCAAAACGAGTAATATATGCAGAAGGAGCAGAAAGTTTAAGTGATTACGTAGAAGACGTAGTTGTTAAAAAGAATGCAGTTGATGTTACGAAGGAGACTTCAATTCAGTTAACGGATGGAGATTCTTTGAAAGTAACATATGATATAAACATTCCAAAGGGGAAAGTGGCAACAGGAAGTGCCATAACAATGGATATTCCTGAAAAGATGATACCCAAAATTGATACTACAACAGGTATTAAATCACCATATGCTGTAACGGTTTCAGGTTCAGCAATCGTATTAACGCACGAGGACGTAGACAATGGAGAGAGTAGTGAGGGTGATGTTTCGGAAGATACAATAGAGGGAAGTTTTGTTGTTGATTATGCGTTGGATTTGAATGCGGTAGAGAAAGATGTGTCATTTTCGTTTGATGTGGAGACGAAAGAGGGAACAAAGCGGTATCAAATTACATATGCACCGAAACAAACGATTGATTTTATAACGAATGTGCAGTTGTTAATAGATGATGATACACCAATAGGAGATACACGGGTTGATAAAGATTCCTCCGTGATTGTACATTATGATTTTTCTTGTGCATCGGGTCAGAGTTTGGCTGATTTAGGTGAGTTTAGTGTTGCATTGCCAAATGAGATAAACGTAACAGGGAATTTTACTAAGACATTGTCAACTGAGCCAAATGATGGAGGTGTACAGCTATGTGTAGCATCAGTAAGTAAAGAGAATAGAAATGTAACATTTACATTCAATGAGGCAATTTCCAGTATGTACGATATTGAAGGTGAGTTTGAATTTGAACTTAAATTCAATAAATCAGCCATTGGTAAAGTAGATTATAAAGTAATTACATTTGAAACTGGAAATAACAATATTGATATCGGTGTTTATTTTAATAATCCAGATGTAATACCTAAAATAGAAAAAAGCTATACAAAGCAGGAAAATCATGAATACTCATGGACAACAACAGTAACGGGTGGTAATACAGTTGCAGGTGGAGCTACTATTGTAGAAATTATTCATAATCAAGAACTTATCGAAGGTTCTGTTGCGTTTAATGGTAATACATTAGATAAAACACAATATGAATTAGTAAAAGTATCAGGAGAAGAGAATAAGTGGAAGCTATCTTATTACATTTCTGATTTTGGCGACTATGATGAGGAAACTGACTTTATATTAACTTATAAGACGAGAATACTTGATTCCGTATATGCTGGAGGCATAGAGACGACATTAACAAACACAAGCAGTTTGTATGATGGTTCTAAGTTAATAGATTCTGCTGATGTGAAAGCAGGTGAAATTATAGTAACGCCAAAGTGTTTTGAGCAGAGTGTTGTTATTAATTTGAAGGCAAAATTAGCGACTTGGACATTTAAAGTAAATAGCGATGAAATTGATATGGAGGACCCATGGTTTGAATGGGAAATTATAGATAAGTATTTGGTAATGCAAGATGATTCATTCACAATAACATCCGCTGATGGGACAAAAACTTATACTAAGGCTGAACTGAGTACTTGGTATGTAGACGCCGAAGGTTGCTATACGTTTGATGGGTTAAAAGATAGTAGTAATATATTGAATAAGGCTGTAACGATTTCCTTTAACACAACAATTACAGAGGATTTCTTTAAAGAAAACAGACCAGGATATGAGTTTGAAGTATCTGCTTTTATGACATGGCTCCAACCAATAACAGGTGGTGGCTCAGGTACAAGAATTCGCCAAGGGAAACCTGAGAATCAAAAGCAAACGATATCTTACTCTGTTGTAAAAAAACAATCGTTAGAGTATGATGAATCAACGGGAATGATTCTTTGGGAGATTAGCTTGAACAGTGATACTGTGGCAGATGCAATTAATCTTAGTGATGTAGTAATTACAGATATAATTGGTGATGATCAAACATTTGTTAGTGAATCAGTTAAATATGCAGATGATACAGATACAAAGCCTACAAGTGTTTCAGAAGGAAAGACAGAAGAGAACAAAGCTTATTATGAAGTAGTAAAAGATGGGGAAAAAGAGAATGTCGTAATACACTTTCCATCAGTAACAACAAGTCGTCGTGTCTATATTCAAACAAAAGTTTCAGATTCTATCATTTATCATAATGTAGATGGCGAAAAAAAAGTAGTAGGAAATTCAATAACGGTAGAAGCTACAGGAATTGAAGGAACACAAACGGTAGATGATGCTACAAGAAAAATAGATAGCAAGATTATTCGAAAAGAAAGTTCATATGATGAATCTAGCCATACAATTACATGGAAAGTTCATATTAATGAAAGTGGTTTACCAATTGAGAATCCAGTCTTTTCAGATGTCATTACGAAATCAGAAATACAGAAATATAAGGCAGGTTCATTTGAAGTTACGAAAGGTTCAGAAGTGATAGTAGATAAGGACGATGCACTTGATGACGATAAGCTAAATAGTAGTGAACCTACATTGGTATATGATTTTGCAGATGCCAAAGATGAGAAGGGAAAAATTAATGACTACTATGTTATTACATATAAAACATATATATATAACGATGAAGATTTCTATGAAAATACAACAATATCAATTGAAAATACGGCTGTATTAGCAGGAACGGCGACACTAGATTTAGAAAAAACACCTTTTACTGAAAGTGCGAAAAAGATAGAAGAAGTAACAGTTAGCGTAGTTACAAAAGAAGCAGTGTTTGAAGATAATCAATACATGATACGATGGAGAATTACAGTAAATCGTGATGGATTAAAATTGCATAATGCAACAATTACAGATTGTTTTGCTGGATTAGAGGGTGACCTAGAATTTGATGCAACAGATATGACCTTGATTAAGGGTGAAAGAGTAGAAGGAAAATGGCGTGTGGATGCCAATACTAAAGCATGGGTTGGAACCGAAATAGCAATAAGTAAAGATGATTTTAAATATGATACTAAGACAAAGACCCTAGTATTCAATTTACCAGAAAATTCAACGGATGCATACCAGCTTTCATTTACAACAAAAATTAAGAATAAGACATTAAAGAAAATCAAGTGTCAAAATGAAGCAATCTATAAGAATAATTCGGGAGAGATAGAAATTACTTCTCAGAAATCAATGGCAGTGGCAAACATGACATTGCCGTCTGGTGCAATTAGCGGAAAAGGAAAGTCCGGAACATTAATTATTAAGAAGTATATTACAGGAACAACAATACCACTAGAAGGAACTGAATTTGCGTTATATGATAAATTTGGTACACAAGTTGGCTCTATCAAGAAGACAGATGCCCAAGGTAAGGTTGTATTTGAAGACCTTACAGTAGATGGGAAATATACAATTAAAGAAATTAAACCAACAGAAGGATACCAAATTAATAATGATATATTTGAAACAACATCTTCTACTGAGCCAATAAAGGATAATGAATTTATAGCAACAGATGGTACCATAGAGATATATTCCTATGCAGAACTTCTTAAAACAAACATTTCCTTCAAGAAAGTAAAAGAAGTAGCAACTGGAGATGGACTTCAAGGAGCAACATTCAAGTTATATAAGACAAATGATGCGAACGAGACTACAATAGAAACTGCAATAAGTGATAAAGATGGTATTGTTACATTTGAGAATATAGCATTTGGTGAATATACGATTGCAGAGACAAGTGCTCCAACGGGCTACAAGCTTTCTACGTCTATAATAACAGTAACAATGTCAGTAGTTGAACCAGAAAAAGGTGAAACTCTATATACAGCAAAAGCAAATCTAAGCTCAGAAACATACATTAATACCACAATGCCTGGAAGTATTGAAGTAGTATTAACTGATGCAGATGAGACCGATAAAGCAATTGAAGGCGCTACATTTGAGGTTTATGATAGTAATGATACATGCATAAAAGAATTTACAACGGATTCCTATGGAGAATGTGATGTTACAGGATTACCTCTTGGAACATATACAGTAAAACAAACAGAAGCAGCAAACGGCTACATAAAGAGCGATGAGACAAAGAGCACATTACTTGAGTTAACAGATCGTGATAAGGTAGTAAAATTTAAGAATGATAGAATTAAGGCAGATATTAAGTTTACTGTTAAGGTTGATGATGCAGAAAAAACACCATTAGAAAATGTTCGATATGAACTGTATGCTAAGGATGATGATAACTGTTCAAACCTAATTAAGTATATCGATAGTACAAAAGACGGAGTAGTTTGCTTCACTGATGTACCATATGGAGAATATAAGATTATTCAAACCGATGTACCAGCAGGTTACGAAAAAACAAATGAAGTAATATCCGTTGCGATTACAGATGATATTAAAACATTAACGGAAACAATAGAGCCAGAAATCGAAAGTTCTAAAAGTAATACACAATATCTTAGAATATGTCCTGGTAGTATTAAAGTAATATTAACAGATGAAGAAACCAGTGAACCAATTGAAGGTGCAAAATTTGCAGTTTATGATGCTAAGAATAAACTAGTAGATATATTTGAAACTGATGA
>NZ_JAVBNS010000091.1:0-3176 GCF_031551385.1 Anaerosporobacter sp. | reverse complement strand
CTACAGCTTTAAATGAACCTGAATTATTATAGTCTGCTGTCCATTTGCAAATGGTTGATTTTGCTATGTTATATTCTTTATGTAACTCATTGATTGATTTTCCTGATTTCTTTAACGCTATTATTTGCTTTTTAAAGTCATCTGTATAATTTTTAATTTTTCCTGGCATAGTATCTTTCCTTTCTTTTTTTATATCATACCATATCAAAATACAACTTGTCTAATATATTATAACCGATCTAGTAATGTAAAATGGACAGACTCGGGAGTGCTTGGCATTATCAAAAATGAAAAGTATAAAGGTGATTTGCTTTTAGGAAAGTCATTTACAGTAGACCCGATTTCAAAGAGACGTTTAGAGAATATGGGTGAGGAAGAGCAGTACTATATAAAGAACCATCACCAACCTATTATTTCAGTGGAAATATGGGAAACAGCGAAGTCGATTAGAGAAGAGCGATACCGAATTAATAACACAGTAATTGACGGTACCCGAATGAAGGCAACAAGAAAGTATGCGCTTAGCAGTATGTGACAATGTGGATTTTGCGGTAAGTTTTTGTCTAGACGCTCACATAATCAAAATACACATATTAAGAAACCAGTGTGGAAGTGTAGAACAGCAACTAATATAGGTATTTCAAAATGCCCACATAGTAAAGCAATCGATGAAGTAGTAATAGAAAATGCATTCTTAGAAATGTTTGATTTGTTGGCAGGAAATTTTGACGATGTGCTTGAATCAGTGCTTAATTCAGTGGAAGAAACCATTTCAAATGATGATAATTCCGCAAAACTTAGCAGGCTTGATAAGTCAATTAGTAACTTAGAAACAAGGCGAAAGAAATTGACCGATATGCTTTTAGATGATAAAATTACAAAAGACGCTTATGATGAAAAATATAATGATTTTACTCGTAGGATTAATCAAGAAAAAGAAGAAAGAAGCCTGTATTCGTCTAATGTTAATGTGCAAAAGGATATTGGTAGAAGAATGAAAGATATTCGCACCAAGCTGACTGAGTTAGGTGGGATACAAGAATTTGACCGCATTGTTTTTGAAAGCATTGTTGAGAAAGTTATTGTCGGAGACACAAATGCAGATGGCAGTGTAGATTCCTATAAGCTTACATTCGTATTAAAAGGGTTAGAGGATAGATTTATCCCAAATGTAAAAAATAGATACATGAACCTTCATAAGAAGGCAAATTAGTAGTGTTTTTAATTTTGCACACACTGTGTACTAAATTGGTTGTATTATAAAGAAAGCGAGATTTGAATTTTTCAAATCGAGACACACTGTGTCTCGATTTAATAATGGAAGGAAGGAGTAATGCTTATGTCAAATGAAATAATGAATCCACTTGTAAGTGAGATAAGAGATATTCTTGATACTGCTAGAAAAAAAGTTGCAAGAGAAGTGAATAATGAACTAATCGCATCTTATTGGAAGATTGGTGAGATTATTGTTCGTTATGAGCAGAATGATAGTATCAGAGCAGAATATGGTGAGCAGACATTAAAGCAATTATCTAAGGCATTGACATCTGAGTTTGGAAAAGGTTTTTCAAGATCTAATTTACAGAATATGAGGGCTTTTTATTTAGATTATGAAAAATGCCAGTCACTGACTGGCAAATTGACATGGACACATTATTGTGAATTGTTAAGTATATCAGATAGGAATAAGCGTAGCTTTTATGAAAAAGAAGCGAGTAATTCCAATTGGTCCGTTCGTGAAATGAAGAGGCAAATCAATACGTCCTTATATGAACGGTTATTGCTATCCAAGGGAGATGCCAATAAAGAAGAAGTATTGCGACTAGCAACGGTTGGAATAGAGATGAACGAGCCAAAGGACATTATCAAAGACCCTTATGTATTTGAATTTCTTGGAATTCCTGAAGATAAGCCAATGCTGGAAAGTGATTTAGAAAAAGCACTTGTGGAGCAAATAGAAAAGTTTTTGCTTGAGCTTGGCAGGGGATTTATGTTCGTTGGAACGCAACAACGAGTTACAATTAATAATACTCATTATTATGCAGATATGGTTTTCTATAACAAGCCATTAAAATCTTATGTTATTATAGAATTAAAAACAACTAAACTGATGCCAGAGGCAGCAGGGCAGTTGAATATGTACTTAAACTACTATGAAAATGAAGTGAATGATGAAGGAGATAATAAGCCAATTGGAATTATACTTTGCACAGATAAAGATGCTTTAACCGCAGAGTATGCATTAGGTGGATTATCAAACAATATTTTTGCTTCTAAATACACTTATTATATTCCAGATAAAGAGCAGTTGATCGCAGAAGTTGAGAAAGTAATTAATAAGTGGAATGAGAAGCAATAGTATAGAAACAAGCGTCAGCTTTATTAGTGGCTTGCAATTTAATACACAGTGTGTAGCGAATTGAATTGGTCGTATCATTATTGATGATAAATAGTAATGATGAAAAAATAATTCATTAAGTGGAGGAATGTTTGAAATGAACAATCACGAATACTTAGTGGATAATGAAGATAAAAGTCTTGCTAATAATGGAATAATGGAAGAGCATATTACCGATTGTTCTTATCAGCAGGACGACCCAACAAAAGATTGCTCTTATTGGGAATGTGACACATGTGGAGAGTGTTGTCTTGCTCATAAGGAAAGATGGCTGAAAGGCTGATTTACTGGGGTTTTTATGAATATGATAAAACGGCAAGGTTAGCTGAAATGTTGACCTTGCCACTTTTTTGTTGCTCGGAAACATATCTACTGGTAAAAATATTCCGATTTTGCAATTCGGTAGTTAGTGGAAACACATCTACTGACGATAGTGAAAAGCTGTAGTTGTCGGGAACATATCCACTATCCTATCATATATAAAAACTTTCGTAGTAGAGATTTTGTCGAGAAATAGTATAAATCGAAAATGACTTTCATATTGACATTGGATGATTTTTCTGCTAAAATGAAAATGGTTTTCAATTACCTATCTGGAGGTGATGCTGTGAAAAGAAAAACGATTTATACAACAAAACAGGGTGAAGCCGTATTGGAGTATATAGCCTCTCTTGATGGCGTACATGCTACGGTAGAACAAATTGCAGAATATTTTGAGAACCAAAATGCGGGAATTGGACTTACGACGATTTATAGAAATTTAGATAAGCTAGTAAAA
>NZ_JAVBNS010000102.1:0-4146 GCF_031551385.1 Anaerosporobacter sp. | reverse complement strand
TAGCTGACCGTTGATAAAACGTAAGTTTGTTGAAAACCCTTGCCACATTATATCTACCAGGTTTCGTACAAGCAAACAGCACTAACACAAGTAAAGCTAGTACAACACCTGATTTACGAATCACTGCATACTTCATCTTGTTTGCCTTGCTCTTCAATATCTTGTCACATCGTTGTGCCAGTTCTTCAGAATCTTTATAATCCAGTAGAGTTTTAAATGCTTGACTCAACTCACTATAATCTTTCTCTGTCTTTGCCAATTCTAAATGCCTGCAACAATAATCATACTCTTTTTGAATCAGCATCTTTTCGGTCTCTTCATAATTCTCTTTGCACTTCTTCACATACTCCTCAGAATCCTTGTAATCCTTCAAAGAACCAAATTCGTTCTTCAAATGATTATACATGTCTAATTTAGATTTTGTCACAGTCATACAGGACATGCTATTAAAGACTGCTATTGTCTTTTGATATAATTGTTCTAACTGCTCTTCCTTGCTAAGTTTATTCGTAACAGCTACCTTTTTCTTAGCAACTGGTTTCTTTTCAACTAGTTTCTTATCATCTGCCATTAATACACCTCATTCTATATTGTTTTATCAACACTTTTACCCATTGAATGTTTTGCTTTTCTTACCACACAATAACATTTCCACTCAATAAGCTTTATGGTAGATTATAACTTGTATAAACCATAATGTCAATTTATAGCATTGCTTTTTTAACGCATTCATACCGTAGATTTTTTACATCATGCAAATACTGATAAAAACCTTATGATTAAAATAAACCTCCAAAAACCGATGTATCTACAACGATTTCTGGAGGTTCTAATACTTATTACTTATTCATTACGCTCTATAGTAGTTAATCAAACAGCCCTTCATGATGATATCTCTTTCATCATCTGTCATTTCACCAATCTTTAATGCGAATTCAACCATTTCATCACGAACGATATATGCTTTTACTTCTGTTGCCTTTTCAGCAATTGCTTTCTTAATATCCTTAACAAAGATATAATCTCCCTTATGGAATTCGTTTTCTTCCTCGAATATAAATGGAATCATACCCCAGTTGATTAAGTTCGAACGATATCTCTTTGTCGCATATTCTTTCGCAATGTTTGCTAAACCACCTAATACTCTTTGGCAACTTGCAGCTTGCTCTCTTGCAGAACCATCACCTGGTTTCACTGCATAGATAGCACTTCCAATTTCAGTGTCTTTTACTTTTAAGTCTGGATAAACCGTTTTAATTACATCAAATACGTTCTTAATTTCTTCATTTGTTTCTGTTGGACATGCATCTGTACGTCTAATTTCTTCAAATGCACGAACTTCCTTTGCATTACCAACATATGCTGGGTCTTTACGTGATAATGTAAATTCAGCTAATCCAAGTGGATTTGAACGGTAAGATGAAGTTTCTCCTGAAGGAATTAATTCATCTGTTGTTGTTACTGGATCATGAATTTCAGAAACTACTTTTAATACGATATCATCTGTTAATTCAACCATAGATGGCCAATCAACGATTCCTGGTCCAAATTTTACTTCTTCGTCTTTTTCTGGTTTTCCAACACCGTTATATACACGATTATCATAAATCTTGCTATCATAGAAATATTTTGGTTTAGAGAAGTTTACATCAATATCTTCTGCTGATGTTAAGTAACCTTTGTTTGCTGCTGTTGCTGCAATCGAACGAGCATCCATAAGTGCTACAGAAGCAACTTGTCCACTTGTAATCTTAGAACCTTCACGGTTAGGGACGTTACGAGTAGAATGACGGATACTTAAACCATTGTTTGCAGGAACATCACCAGCACCAAAACATGGTCCACAGAAAGCAGTTCTTACAGTTGCTCCTGTTTCCATTAACTTAGCAATACTTCCGTTCTTAACAAGTTCAAGATATACTGGTTGACTGGCTGGATATACACTTAAACTGAATTCATCAGAACCAATGTACTTACCTGCTAAAATGTCTGTTGCATCACAGATATTTTCAAATCCACCACCTGCACAACCTGCAATAACACCTTGCTCTACATATAATTTACCATTCTTAACTTTATCTTTTAATGTGAATTTAACTTTTGCATTATCAAGACTTACTAATGCTTTCTTCTCAACATCATCTAAGATATCATAAAGATTTGCATTTACTTCATCAATTGTATATACGTTACTTGGGTGGAATGGCATAGCGATCATTGGTTTGATTTCTGCTAAATCAACATAAATCATTCCATCGTAGTAAGCAACTGATTTTGGTGCTAACTCTTCATAATCACCAACTCTTCCATGAATTGCATAGAATTCTTTTACTTGGTCATCTGTTTTCCAGATTGATGATAGACATGTTGTTTCTGTTGTCATTACATCAATTCCGATACGGTAATCTACACTTAGATTATCGATTCCATCACCAACGAATTCCATAACTTTATTATTAACATAACCATTAGCAAATACTTCTCCAATGATTGCAAGAGCGATATCTTGAGGACCAACACCTTTTCTAGGTTTTCCTGTAAGATATACACCAACAACTCCTGGCATGTTGATATCATATGTTTTACATAATAATTGTTTTACTAACTCTGGTCCACCTTCACCAATTGCCATAGTACCAAGAGCACCATAACGAGTATGGCTATCTGAACCAAGAACCATCTTACCACCAGCCGCTAATACTTCACGAGCAAATTGGTGAATTACTGCTTGATGAGGTGGTACATACATACCGCCATATTTTTTCGCACAAGACAAACCAAACATGTGATCATCTTCATTAATTGTTCCACCAACAGCACATAGACTGTTATGGCAGTTTGTTAATACATATGGGATTGGGAATTCTTCTAATCCTGAAGCCCTTGCTGTTTGAATAATTCCTACGAAAGTAATATCATGTGAAGTTAATTTATCAAATTTAATTTTTAGCTTGTCCATATTTCCAGAAGTATTATGCGCTTCAAGAATTCCATAAGTCATTGTATTCTTTGCCGCTTCTTCCTTCGCTATAACTCCATCACCTAACTTTGAAGCAAGTACTGCGTTTGCTTCGTTATTATTTTCAATGATTTCCGTTCCATTTAACAGGTAAACACCGTTGTCATAAAGTTTAATCATCTGTTTATCTCCTCTTCCTTTTAATATGTATGTTGAATTATTATACCGTATAAATGTTTATATCTATAAACACCATACACAGTATAAAAATACGCTCTCCGTCTAATTATAATCGGAATACTACTGAAATGCAATTGTTTTTATAATTCTTTTTATTACATAAAAATTATACATAGTGCATAATTATCAATTTGCTATTTCTATAAATGTTTGTTATATGTCTCGATTTTTAATACACCTTCACTATCTTCCAAAATAGCGACACTTGTATTCGCTACCAATGTTTTTCCCGTACCAATCTCGCCGTTCGAAAACACATGTAAAATCGCATTAATCACACCACCATGTGCAATAACAAGAATATTTTGTCCTTGATACTCTCTTCGATACTCTTCAAGAGCCTCTATAAGACGATTTGTTAAATGTTCAAACTCCTCCATACACGCATCCTCTCCAGACGCAAGAAAAGCTTTTCTATCGTCAGGTAGCAATCCCGATATCTTACCAAAATCTCGTTCAAGTAAACGCGAATCCTTCTGTACTGCCAAAACAGCTTCTTGTGTTCCCTGCTCCATATGAAATGCATTTATCGTATCTGCAATAATTGTTGCTGTGTCATATGCTCGTTGCAAAGGACTTGAATAGATTGCCTCAAAGGAAGTTGAGGTCAATGCTTGTGCACACTCCTTTGCCTGCTTTTTCCCTGTCTCATTCAAAGGAATATCCTCAAGTCCTTGAAAACGCCTCTCAATATTCCAATCTGTCTCTCCATGCCTTACCAAATAAATCTTCATCGTCGACCTTGCTCCTATCTATAATAAAAAACAATACCTAACTAGCTAACGTGTTGTTTCTTTTTTTCTCTTACTATGTTCTATTATACTGTACTAGTATTCTTTTTTCTATATCCAACATGTTACTACTCACGTAAAATGTTCGCAACAGTATGGTGTAAGGCTTGAGATTGAACATTAGTTCAACCGTAATATTAATATAACAAAATGATT
>NZ_JAVBNS010000240.1:0-10100 GCF_031551385.1 Anaerosporobacter sp. | reverse complement strand
AGTGGAATGTAAATAAAACAGATAAATTAAAGAAACTTGCAGACCACTTCATAAGAATAGTACCAAAGTGGAATGTAAATTTAAAATGCACAAGGCAAATCACCCAAGTACAGAGCATAAGAATAGTACCAAAGTGGAATGTAAATGGAAAGCCTTGAGCGTTATATAATTCCCTAGGCTCATAAGAATAGTACCAAAGTGGAATGTAAATTTGCACGAATTCGGTTAGGTGAAACAGCTTCAAGATAAGAATAGTACCAAAGTGGAATGTAAATGTTTGAACTGCTCCGTGAACGCACATTGTGTTATGATAAGAATAGTACCAAAGTGGAATGTAAATTTTCTAGCTGCTCTAATATGACTAATCCCTAGTACATAAGAATAGTACCAAAGTGGAATGTAAATATGTGAAACAAGCCTGTACAGGAACTTTTACAGCAGGATAAGAATAGTACCAAAGTGGAATGTAAATATATAAATTAGCTGAAGAGAATGGAATTGATAAGGAATAAGAATAGTACCAAAGTGGAATGTAAATGAACAATGGAGAGATAAGCAAAACATGGAGCTATCTATAAGAATAGTACCGAAGTGGAATGTAAATGCACAAGGGCAATTGAATCCGTTACAAGAAGTAAATATAAGAATAGTACCAAAGTGGAATGTAAATTAGGAGAATGGCACTTTTATCAAACTGACGAATCAATAAGAATAGTACCAAAGTGGAATGTAAATTTGCATATTTCTTCGTACAGCTTAATTGGTGTACTTATAAGAATAGTACCAAAGTGGAATGTAAATGTAGCATTTTTCTCTTTGCTTGAAGCTGTTTATCATAAGAATAGTACCAAAGTGGAATGTAAATATTGGAATTGTTGTAATAGCAATTACAGCCCTAATTGATAAGAATAGTACCAAAGTGGAATGTAAATCAAATTAAAATTCCACGCCGTGGAAAATGTAAAAAATTATTTGACTACGTAATACTCTGAATGAGGGAAAGTACTCATCCCCTATCTTTCAATTTACAACCCCGTCCCAATATAATAAACTTAACCTATACAAAAAATCAAAAAACAAGAAATGAGGACAACCAATGACCATAAAAAACATAATCTTCGACATCGGCAATGTACTAATGGCATTCTGCTGGGAGAAACATTTTCGTAGTTTTGGATTTTCAGAAGACATATTTCAGAAGGTAGCTAAAGCAACAGTGCTAAGCCCTACATGGGATGAGTTCGATAAGGGAGCATTAAATCCAGAGCAGTTACTACGGGATTTTATTAAGAATGATCCAACAGTAGAAGAAGAGATACGACAAGTATATGAAGATATTAGTGGAACGATTGAGATATATCCATATGCAGAAGAATGGATTCGAACGTTGAAAGAGAATGGATATAACGTATATGTTTTGTCTAATTTTAGTGAGAAATTACATAATGAATGTGGGAATAAGGTAGACTTTTTGAAAGAAGTAGATGGATATATTCTATCCTATCAAGAAAAACTGATTAAACCAGACGACCGAATTTATCAAACACTGATTCAGCGGTATGGGCTTGTGCCGGAAGAAAGTGTATTTATAGATGATAGGGCGGATAACATTCAAGCAGCCAGAAAGAATGGATTACTTGGAATTGTGTTTCAATCATATGAAGAAACGATAGAATTGTTACAATCAATGAAAGTAAAGATATCAATTTAGATTAATTTAGAATTATATATGCTAAGCGAAACTAACAGAATAAAATCAGCAAAACCTACAAAATAAATTCATTGACAAATATTTTAACACTTGTTATTATTAATTTAAATAGGGCAAAGGGGTTCTTAAATGAATTCCTATGCCCTATTTTTGTAAGAAAATAAGTAACACGAAGAATTACAAGAATATGCCCTAGTGAAAAAAGGTATTATAAAAACATAAACAATAGAAGCAAAAACAAAATATATCTATAGAAAGAGAGGACACCTAAAATGAGTAATTATACAAAACAAGACATTATTGAATTAGTAGAGGAAGAAGATGTAGAGTTTATACGACTTCAATTTACAGACATTTATGGAACATTAAAGAATATGGCGGTTACGACAAGCCAGTTAGAGAAGATATTGAATAATCAGTGTAGATTTGATGGGGCAGCGATTGAAGGATTCACAAGTAATGCGAAGTCAGATTTGTATCTTCATCCAGTGCTTGATACGTTTGAGATTTTTCCATGGAGACCACAACAAGGGAAAGTAGCAAGATTTTTATGTGATGTATGTCAAAAGGATGGGACATCATTTGAAGGAGACAGTCGTTATGTATTAAAGAAAATAATAGAACAGGCAGCAGAGATGGGATATTCCTTTGAAATAGGTTCAGAATGTGAATTTTATTTATTTCAAGCGGATGATAATGGAGTTCCAACTACAAAGACAGAAGAAAAGGCAGGATTTTTTGATGTAGGGCCTGTTGACTTGGGTGAAAATGTACGTAGAGAGATCGTATTAACATTAGAAGATATGGGATTTGAGGTGGAAGCATCTTATCACGAAGCAGGTGCATCACAACATCAAATCGATTTCCAGTATGATGAAGCGTTAAGTGCAGCAGATAATATTATGACATTTCGTATGGTTGTAAGAATTATAGCGAAGCGTCATGGATTGCATGCTACATTTATGCCAAAGCCATTGAATGATTCGAAAGGATCAGGAATGAATATATTGCTATCAATATTGAAAGATGGAGAGAATATATTTGGAAGAGAAGAGAATGCCGAATTGTGTGATGAGGCAAAATGGTTTATAGCAGGTGTATTAAAGCATAACGCTGCGATTACAGCAGTAGTAAATCCAATTATCAATTCCTATAAACGTTTAGTACCAAGTTATAATGTACCTGCATATAACGGTTGGTCTGTTCATAATAGAAATGCAAGTGTGCGTGTACCAAATGACATTGATACCGATAGTAAGATTGAACTTCGTTCACCAGATTCCTCCGCGAATCCATATTTGACGATAGCGCTATATCTAGCAGCAGGTTTAGAGGGGATTCGTAATAAAGAAAAGTTACCAGAAGCACTTCCGAATGATGCGATGAATCAGGAAGGATATAATCAAGATGTTAAACGACTTCCAAAAACATTGATAGATAGTATTGAAGTATTAGAGGAAGATACATTTATTAAAGAGGTATTAGGTAACCAGATTGTTGAGAAATATATCGGTGCTAAAAAGAAGGAATGGAACGATTATTGCTCCCAAGTAACAGCATGGGAAGTGGAACAGTATTTATATCGCATCTAATCATACAATCGGAGGCTAATAATATACCGATTGTATAGGTTGGAGGTGAAGCAAATAAATGATTAATATAATAATTGCATTTCCTAAGATAGATGATGCTAAAGTAATAAAAAATGTTTTAATACAAAATGGGTATGAGGTAGATGCAACGTGTACAACAGGGGCACAAGTAATTGCAACCGCGAATAATTTAGATGGCGGAATCGTAATTAGTGCGTATCGTTTTACGGATATGTTCTATAGTGAGTTACACAACTACCTTCCGAAAGGATTTGAGATGTTGTTAGTGGCGGCGCCGACTAAGTTTGAAGACTGCATTAATAATGATATCGTTTGTCTTGGAAAGCCGATTAAGACCCATGATTTGCTGAATACACTCCAGATGATGTCGCATAATTATACACGACGGAGAAAGAGATTAAGAGAGAAGCCAAAGCAAAGAACAGAGGAAGAAAAGGAAACAATTATTAAAGCAAAACGCATACTTATGGATCGTAATAACATGACGGAAGAAGAGGCACATCGCTATATTCAAAAGACGAGTATGGACAATGGAACGAATATAGTAGAAACAGCACAGATGATTTTATGTTTAATGTAATTGCTTCAAGGATAAGAAAACAAAATATAGTGTGAACAGTAACAACAGTAAGAATTATTATCATCTAATTTCGTAAATTACGTTGCATAAATGTACATTATAGAGTAAAATAGCAGAATGTAGAGAGAAAAAAAGGAGGCTTCCTAATGTACAAAATTAATGAGAATTATTTAAAGTTACCTGGTAGTTATTTATTTTCAACAATTGGAAAGAAAGTAAACGAATTCACAACGGCAAACCCTGACAAGAAGATTATTCGTCTTGGTATCGGTGATGTTACATTACCTTTATCGCCAGTTGTTATTGATAGAATGCATAAAGCAGTAGACGAAATGTCAAAACAAGAGACATTTAAAGGATATGCACCAGACCTTGGATACGAATTTTTAAGAGAAGCAATCGCAGTGAATGATTATAAAGCTCGTGGAGTAGAAATTGCACTTGATGAAATCTTCATCAGTGATGGTGCAAAGAGTGACTCTGGTAATATCGGAGATATCTTTGACATTGATAATAAAATTGCGGTATGTGACCCAGTATATCCAGTATATGTTGACACAAATGCAATGTCAGGAAGAACAGGAGAATATTTACCTGAGCTTGGCAAATGGAGTAATGTAATCTATATGCCATGTACAGCAGAAACTAATTTTGCTCCGGAATTACCAAAAGAAGAGCCAGACGTAATCTATCTTTGTTTTCCAAATAACCCAACAGGTTCTACAATTAATAAAGCAGAATTACAAAAATGGGTTGACTATGCACTTAAAGTAGGTGCGGTAATTATCTATGATGCCGCTTATGAAGCATATATTTCAGAAGACGATGTACCTCATACAATTTATGAATGTGAAGGCGCAAAAGCTTGTGCAATTGAACTTAGAAGTTTCTCAAAGAATGCTGGTTTTACAGGAACAAGACTAGGATTCACAGTTATCCCAAAAGAATTAAAGAGTGGAGATGTTACTCTTAATAGCCTATGGGCAAGACGTCAAGGAACAAAATTCAATGGTGCACCTTACATTGTTCAAGCTGCTGGAGCTGCTATCTACACAGAAGAAGGTAAGAAGCAAACAAAAGAGCAAATCGCTTACTACATGAATAACGCGAAAGTAATTCGTGAAGGTCTTGCTAATGCAGGATATACAGTATCAGGTGGTGTGAATGCACCTTACATCTGGTTAAAGACTCCAGAGAAGATGACTTCATGGGATTTCTTTGATTATTTACTAAATGATGCCAACGTTGTTGGTACTCCAGGTTCAGGATTTGGACCAAGCGGAGAGGGATACTTCCGCCTTACTGCATTCGGTTCTTACGAGAATACAGTGGAAGCAATCGAAAGAATTAAGAAATTATAAAAGATATATAGATAATAGGTGTAAATAAAAACAGATATGAGAATATGATATGTTCAACGGACATATTTATATCCTTATGTCTGTTTTTTCTATTGCGAATTTAATTCGAAGGTGCTATAAATATATGATACAAGGAGGATGAAGCAATGACAAAGGAACGTAATGATAAAATGTTAATAAGACCAGCTACAATAGAAGATGCTGCAGGAATACTTGCCGTATATGCGACTTATATATTAAATACAACAATAACATATGAATACGAAGTGCCTACATTACAAAATTTTAAAGAGAGAATACAAAAGATTATGAAGTTCTATCCTTATCTCGTATGTGAGTCAGAAGGGGAGATTGTAGGATATGCCTATGCCTCACAGCATATGGAACGAGCTGCTTTCAAGTGGGGAGCAGAGATTTCGATTTATATGAAAGAGGGGTATCATGGAAGCGGTATTGCAAGTGAGTTATACGAGCAAATCATTGCAATTTTATACAAACAAGGTGTATATAAAGTATATGAATTAATAGATTCACCAAATGAGAAGAGCGAACGTTTTCACATAAAGCGTGGGTTTAAAGAAATTGCTTGTTTACCACACACGGCATACAAATTAGGCAGATGGTGTGATATGAAATATTATGAAAAAATATTGTGTGAATGCGAAGGTACACCAGGTGAATTGGTTTCCGCAAGGGAAGTTTCTGATACAGAAATATAGAATAATATACGTAAACAGTTCAAAGGATGAAATAAAAATATACTTTATAAATACAAGAAAACAATGAAATATACAGTAGAGCTACAGAGAAAAACTTACGAAAGAAAGGTTTTGCAAAAATCGCTTGCGTTTGTAATTTAGTTATGCTAAGATAAGCGAAATAGAAATTGTAAAAGTGTTGAAAGAGACTAAGACTTACCGATAGCATTTGTAAACAGGAATATAGTGTCACCGACTGAGAGCACTATTTTGATGATAAGTAAGTTGAGGAACACTCTGGAGCTGGTGAATTGAACAAGTAGGTAGTATAGAATGAAAGAGATTTTTTCATTTAGATTGTTTTGCAAATCATGTTTGTGAAACGCAGAAGTCTCGTACTACGAAACAGTAGGTTCGCACGTTGCACGCGTTAAGTGTTTAAGCGGAGAAATTACACATTTCTCAATGCGGGTGGTACCGCGGGAAAATAGCTTATCCCGTCCCGGAATATATTTTATTCCTGGGACTTTTTTTATACCCATTTTTAAATTATATTTAAGTATTTTCAAGTATGTTGGGGTCTGTGAGAGGTTAGTATCAGATAAATGGTATACGCAGACTTTTGAAATGGGAAGATAAAAGTCCAGAATGGATTAGAATATGCTAGAACCACAGTAATTGCAGGAACTTCTATTTGCTGCAACAGGTTCTAGTCAGAAAGCTTAGATATTACATCAATATGACTAATATTTAAGGAGGGATTTCTATGGAATTTATTTCAGGAATCAAAGAAAAGGAAACAGTAAGTATTTGTGACATCATCTTAGGAGATGATGCCTATGGTAGCAAGGAAACAGGTATTGCAATGGAAGGGAAAAGCATTCGATTGAATGGGGCTGTTCATACGATTCGAGATATGGGCGAATTGGCTTTCCTAGTACTGCGCAGGCAAGACGGCGTTGTACAGTGTGTATATACCGAAGAAAATGTATCGTTTGACTTGAAGACATTAAAAGAGGGGGCAACGCTGGAGGTTCAAGGTGTTGTTGCGACAGAAGAACGAGCACCAAACGGATTCGAGATACGATTGACAGATATGAAAGTATTGTCAATGCCATCTTATGATACGATGTTACCAATTCCGATTAGTAAATGGAAACTAAAAACTTCGCTTGAAACCAAATTGTCGTTGCGACCAATTTCCCTTCGTAACATTCGAGAAAGAGCAATCTTTAAGATTCAAGAAGGAATCGTTCGTGGTTTTCGTGATTTTATGTTTGCACAAAAGTTTACAGAAGTTCGTACACCAAAAATCGTTGCAGGTAATGCAGAAGGTGGCGCAAATGTATTTAAGCTAGAATATTTCGGCAAGAAAGCATTCTTAGCGCAAAGCCCACAGTTCTACAAGCAAACAATGGTTGGAGTTTACGATAGAGTGTTTGAAGTAGCACCTGTATTTCGTGCAGAGAAACACAATACAACAAGACATTTGAATGAGTATACAAGTATGGATTTCGAAATGGGATATATCGATGGATTCGAAGATATCATGGAGATGGAGCAGGCGATGCTTGACTATACATTCAAATTTCTTGAGAAAGAATATAGCAAGGAGTTACAAATCCTTGGAGTGAAATTGCCTGATGCTTCTAAAATTCCAACGGTACGATTCGATGAAGCAAAACAGTTAGTAGCGGAGAAGTATGATCGTAAAATTAAAAACCCATATGACTTAGAACCAGAGGAAGAAATCTTGATTGGAAAATATTTTAGTGAGGAATACGGAAGTGATTTGGTATTTGTAACACATTATCCATCAAAGAAAAGACCATTTTATGCAATGGAAGACCCAACTGATATGAAATTCACATTAAGTTTTGATTTGCTATTCAAAGGAATGGAAATTACAACAGGTGGTCAAAGAATTCACAACTATGAAGAGCAAGTGGCAAAGATGGTTGATCGTGGTATGGATCCAGAAGACTTTTCAAACTATCTTATGATTCATAAATATGGTATGCCACCTCATGGCGGACTTGGTATAGGGTTGGAACGTTTGACAATGCGTCTTCTTGATGAGCAAAATGTAAGAGAAACAACTTTGTTTCCTAGGGATGTTTCACGGTTAGAGCCTTAAGTTCATTTCTTTGTATAAAAGGGACGCAAAACTCTTGATGGCTGTGAAGGCTTCTTTGTTGGTGTTCGATAACACGAAACACGCTTTGCATCTTAGTACTTCTAGGTGTGTATGGGAGAGAGCTGAGGAGATACGGAATCGACCTCAATTCGCCCTCCTGGCTCAGTTCGGTCTTAGGGCATATCTAGAAAAATCATTGCCCTGTTCTGCACCCTCCACTCAGCGGTCTGAAAGCTCAAAATTCAGTCAATGTAGCCCGCTACATCTCCTGAATTTTGAACTTCCATCCCACTAAGTGGAGTGCACAGCTCAGTACAAGCATTTTTCAGATACGCCCTAACTCGGCGTCCATGCCTCGCCTTCCTTGGTTATTCAATACACACTAAGAAGTACTACAGATGCTACGCTATCGTTTCTTAGTTATCGAACGCCAACGAAGAAGCATTGGGAAGGTATTGAGAGTTTTGCTGGTTGTATAAAGGGAAAGAAAGTGAAAGTAATTGATGGAATGATAGTAGTTAATAGAGTGGAAAGATTTCTAGGTAAGATAATTGATAACTATTTCGAATGTGGTAATGCAAGGCATTTTTTGTAGTAAAAGTTAAAGCGGGTCAAGAGGATAGTAATCGATAGATATGTGAATTAGGTTATTAGAAATATAAAGGATAAACGTGCAGAAAACTTAAAAGAGAGTAAGCGCAATAACTTGAAATAAAATTCTTTATGTATGTACCTTAGAATAGTAGATGAATATAACACCATTTTCACTCGAAGTTTAATAAAAAAGTTGAAAGAAAATAAACGTAAAGGAATATGCAGCCCAACCCTTCTTTCGACTATATATATGTTACTGTTCACACATAACTTTCACAGTAACATATATTCGGGCAATATCATATGTAATCTTGTGATATTTATGCATAGGTAGATGTATGAAGATAACAGACGAAACAATCACATATGTTGCGGCACTGGCTAAGTTAGAGCTTTCTCGGGAGGAGAAGGAACGTGCTAAGACAGATTTGGAGAATATTATTGGTTACATGGATACGATGAATGAGATTGATACGGATAATATTGAACCGATGTCGCATGTGTTTTCTATGAAAAATGTTTTTAGAGATGATGTTGTGACAAATGGGGATGACCGTGATAACTTACTTGGAAATGCACCAGTTAAGAAAGATGGTTGCTTTATTGTTCCTAAGACAGTGGAGTAGAAAGGGGGAGGACATGATTATGGCAGAGATTCAATTACAAGATGTGACTCCTATGACAGCCCTTACATTAAGCTCTATGATAAAAGCTGGTGAGGTTTCTGTTGAAGAAGTTGTGAAGAAACAGTTAGAGATTATTAAGCAGGAAGATGATAAATACAATTGCTATATTACTGTATGGGAAGAGGCGGCGATTGCTCGTGCGAAAGAAGTACAGATGTTAATAGATGAAGGAAAATTAGCAGATTCACCACTTGCAGGTGTGCCAATTGCAATTAAAGATAATATCTGTACGAAAGGTGAGCTAACAACATGTGCATCAAAGATGTTGTCAAACTTCAAGCCACCATATAATGCAGAAGTCATTGAACGGTTAGAAGCAGCAGGAGCTGTTATAATTGGTAAAGTAAATATGGATGAGTTTGCAATGGGAAGTACAACGGAGACTTCTTACTATGGAGCAACTAAGAATCCTAGAGGTGTAGAGTATGTGCCAGGTGGTTCAAGTGGTGGTGCAGCGGCAGCTGTAGCAGCAAGAGAAGCGGTAATTGCACTTGGCTCAGATACAGGTGGTTCTATTCGCCAACCAAGCTCATTTTGTGGAGTAACAGGAATTAAGCCAACGTATGGAACGGTATCACGTTATGGATTAATTGCCTATGCATCTTCTCTTGACCAGATAGGGCCAATAGCAAATAGTGTTGCAGATTGTGCAAGTGTACTAGAGGTAATAGCAGGGCATGATGGCAAGGATTCAACGTCAGTTCAAACCGAGAGCTATCA
>NZ_JAVBNS010000257.1:0-35017 GCF_031551385.1 Anaerosporobacter sp. | reverse complement strand
CAAATATACTGATTTGTTGTGAGGTATTTGATGAGAAAGACATATGATCACTCCTTTTCTTAATACCTCAATTATACCATATTTGAAGATAATATATTAAATTTTCAAGGTTCAAATGGCCCATTTGTCGGGCAACTCATACTATATATTCAAGATAAATTTATCTTGTTTCTTATAGAAGAACCATATACCGATAAACAAGGAGCCAAAACTAAATACTATTGAATAAATCAATGCATTCATATTCATAGAAGTACCATAGATTATGGAGTTTCTAAAATTCGTAATTAACGCATATAATGGATTAATATCAAACACCCAGCCATATCCTTGCTTAATTACACTACCTGGCTCATAGAAGATTGCACAACAGTACATGATTAACATGAGCGCTACTGACCATAGATATTCAATATCACGGAAAAATACAGCCATTGCAGATAGGATCATACCTACGCCAAGTGACATAATAAATAATAATATTAATGGAATCACTGCTTCTATTACATGCCATGTAATTGGCACTTTAAACACAATTGCTACTAATGCTAGTACAGGTAACGATAATAGGAATATTACAAAGTTCGATATTACATTTGATAATGGATAGATATACTTTGGAATATATACCTTCTTAATCATTCCACTATTTGTTCGGATTGCCTTCATTGCAGCTTTCGTTGAATTCGCAAAAAACGTATATAGTAATCTACCTGTTAATATATATACTGGGAAGAAATTACCACTTTTACCTCGCAATTTTGAGAATACAACTGTTAGTACTATCATCGTTAACAAAGGCTCTAGTAACGTCCAAAATAAACCTAGAATAGACCTTCTATATTTTAGTTTAATGTCTTTCTTCACTAACTCCGATAGTAAGAAGTTATACTTTAAAAAATTCTTGATACGATTTTTCATTATTGTTAAACATCCTTTAACTCTTCATTATTTTTTTGGGTTAAAAACTGTCTCTGCTACATGCTCAGAAGCATGTCCATCATCTAGGCTACAGAATTTTTCATAAAATAGTTCATAACGCCCACTGTATTCTTTTTCGATTTTATCGATATTCTTAATTGCTTCTAATACTTCATCTGAAGTGTAAAGAAGTGGTCCTGGTACTTCTTCTAGCATGTCAATATAGAATCCACGTAATACATCTCTGTATTTTTCTAAATCATAAGTAAAGAATAACATCGGTCTTTTTAGATTTCCATAATCAAAAAATACAGAAGAGTAATCTGTAATTAATATATCTGAGATTAAATAAATCTCTGCGATATCATCATATTTACTCAAATTGAATGCGAAATCTTCCACACCTGTAACATCCAAGGAATCTGCAATATAGTAATGTGTTCGAAGCAATACTACATATTCATCTCCTAATTCCTTCTTCATCTTTCTTAAATCTAGTTTTAACTCAAATTTATATTGTCCACTTCCATAGAATTCATCATCTCTCCATGTTGGTGCGTACAATACCGTCTTCTTATCTAATGGAATTCCTAATTTCTTCTTTAAAGCAATCGCTTTTTCCTCTTTGTCTGGTGCATAGAGAATATCATTTCTTGGATATCCAAATTCCAACATCTCTTTATCAAACATAAATGCACTTTTGAATACTTCAGAAGAGAAATAGTTCGCTGATACTAGATAATCCCATTTTCTTGAATCCTTATAAAACTGGATTTTATGTTGTGGAGATGCTCCACATACTTCATCTTGGTCAAATACTAATCTTTTAAGTGGTGTTCCATGCCATGTCTCTAAGAATATACTGCCTTCTCGTTTACGCATCCAGCGAGGTTGTCTTACATTGAATACGAAGTATTTGCAACGTGCCATATAGTATGCGTATCGAATACTAAAACGCTTTACTTTTTTATGTGGATAAGGAATCTCTGTCTTCTTATTACCAATTACCCAAATGAATTTATATTTTCCTGGATAAGTTTTTGCTAAATATTCATAGATATATTTTGGACTATCAGAATAACTCTTACCAAAGAAACTCTCACATAATACTAAGTTCTCTATCATTGGTTTCTTTAAGAAACTATGGATATATAAGAATTTTGCTAATGTTCTTTTATTTTTAATAATACTTTTAAATTTTCTCTTACCAAGATTCCAATTGACAAGTCGTTGCGATTTTTTCAAATCACCTTTTTTAAGTGCCTTCACCAAACGTTTTCTATAACCCTTTTGCATCTTAATAACAGCAGGGTCCATTTCATTAACGATTTTTCTTAACGTCTCGAAACGTTCTGTTCTCCACATATCATTCGTACTTCTACGTAATTTAGGTGAAAATGTCTTAACATAGTAATTGATAATCTTACGATCAAGACGGTTTCTTAACGTACTGTCTTTCGGTATTAATGATATTGTATAGTAATATGCCTCAACATACTCATCAAACTTGTTAGGTTCATTCATCTGAGATAACGCTGGCATATTAATTGAATCATTATGCTTTCTCTTTATATATACTGCTCGCATCTTCTTTTCAAAGTTCTGTGCATACTCAAGTACTTGTATTAAAAACGATAAGTCTGAATAAAATTTGAATTTC
The DNA here is from genome assembly GCF_031551385.1 of Anaerosporobacter sp. GTDB lineage: Bacteria > Bacillota > Clostridia > Lachnospirales > Lachnospiraceae > Anaerosporobacter. The sequence continues at coordinate 32,436 of NZ_JAVBNS010000257.1, read as the reverse complement.
TCATTAAAACGAATGTTATGCTCTTCTATAATGCTTCTCTTCATTAAGATATTCAACACAGAAACATTACGAATTCCTTTTCTAGTTGTAACCATAGTACGGTGAGCTCGTTCTCTCTTACGACGAATTCTTCGCTCTTCTGCTGCTAGTAATTCTTCTTCACTTAATTCCTCTTTTTCATCCTCAGATGAATCATCAATATAATCATCATCTATCGGACTTTTCGTATCTTGCTCATTCCCATTCTCAGCTCTTGATTGCGCTTCTTCAAATGCGTTTCGGTCTTCATCGCTTTCCGAGTTCTCTTCATTCTCATCTTCAACAACTGTGCTCATATATACACTTCGTTTAAACCAAGAGATTTTCTTTTTACCATAAACAATATCTGCATCCGTATCAATTGTTGATTCGACAAGAAATTCTAATGTATCTATATATAAATAATCATCACTATCTAAGAAATAAACATATTCACCTTGCGCTTTATCAAGACCTCGATTTCTAGCCGCAGCTACTCCTGTTGTTTCCTCTAGATGATGCACTGATATATTCAATTCTTGTTTAAATTCAGCTACTAGCGAATCTATATCTTCTTTGATATGATCACATACTAAAATTGTTTCTATGTCACGATAATTCTGTTCTTTCAAACTAGTAAGGCAATCTTCTAAGAACGCTATGCCATAATGAAAGGGAATAATTATACTTACCTTCATATTTTATCCTTTTCCTCCAAATTCTTTTTCAAACCATCCAAGGAATTATAGCATTTTTATACTTTCAAGTCAATGCACGCATAATGTATAACTCCATAATCAGATAGAGGAATCTGCACACTATATGCAATCATTCCTCCAACTATTTCCATGTTTGGAATCAAATTGCACATAATGTATAGATTCCTCTATACTAGTATTATCTATTTCACCAAATTTAATAATAAATCATTTTTTTAGTAGTATTTCCTTTTTGAATCGCATGATTTCTTAAATATTTCTTAATCATTAAATTTCAAACGATTAATTGCACTAAAAATTGCTCTGATAGAAGCTCTTGTAATATTCGAACTTACACCAACACCAAATGTAGCCTTATTAGTTTGTTGGTCAAGCATATGGATATAAGCTGCTGCTTGTGCGTTAGAACCTTCTCTTAATGCATGCTCTGAGTAATCCAAAACTTTAATCTCGTATCCTAAAGAATCCTTTATTGCTCTTTGAACAGCATCAATTGGTCCATTACCGTAATCTTCAATTACTTTTTCCTCTCCGTTATAAGTATATGTTAATACAACCTTCGTATCAAAATCTTTGTCTACTTCTGAGATATCTTCCATCTTACAACGTTTAAAATGAAGTGGTTCTTTCATATCAATATATTCTTTTTTGAACTCTTCCATAATCTGTTCTGGTGCTACTTCACCTTGCTTTTCAGCTATATTCTGGATAACATCTGCAAATTCTTTATGCATACCTTTTGGTAATTTGAAACCATAATATGTATCCATAACGAATGCCACGCCACCTTTACCAGATTGGCTGTTAATACGAACGATTGGTTCATACTCTCTTCCGATATCGCTTGGATCAATTGGAAGATATGGTACTTGCCAGATTTCACTGTTTCTATCCTTCATTGCTTTAACACCCTTATTAATAGCATCTTGATGCGAGCCAGAGAATGCCGTAAATACTAACTTACCAGCATATGGGTGTCTTGCAGGAATAGGAAGTTTACAACATCTTTCATAAACTTCTGTAATCTCTGTAATATGATCTAATTCAAGTTCAGGATTAATTCCTTGTGAAAACATATTGTAAGCAATATTCACAATATCAACATTTCCTGTTCTCTCTCCATTACCGAACAATGTTCCTTCTACACGATCTGCACCTGCAAGTAATGCAAGCTCTGCACAGGCAACACCTGTACCACGGTCATTATGAGGATGAACACTGACAATAACGTTCTCTCTATCTTTAAAATGACGACTCATCCATTCGATTTGATCTGCATACACATTTGCTGTATTCATCTCGACTGTAGATGGTAAATTGAATATTATCTTATTGTCACTTGTAGGCTGCCAAACATCTTGAACTGCCGTACACACATCTAATGCAAAATCAAGTTCTGTACCTGTAAAACTTTCTGGTGAATATTCTAAGATAATCTTACCAGGAAATTCTTTCGCATTTTCTTTTACCAAAGTAGCGCCATCAATAGCAATTTGTTTGATCTCTTCTCTTGACTTTCCAAACACAACATCACGTTGTAATGTCGATGTAGAGTTATAGATATGAATAATTGCTGTATTGATTCCTTCTAATGCTTCAAATGTACGTTTAATTAAATGCTCTCTACATTGCACTAATACTTGAACAGTAACATCATCTGGAATTAACTTGCGTTCTACTAATTGTCTCAAGAAATCAAATTCAATCTGCGATGCAGACGGAAATCCAACTTCGATTTCTTTAAAACCTAATTTAACAAGCATATTGAAGAATTCAACTTTCTCTTCAACTACCATTGGCTCAATTAATGCTTGGTTACCATCACGTAAATCAACACTACACCAAATTGGTGCTTTCTCGATTTCTTTATTCGGCCACTCACGTTCAGGATAATTCACTACAGGAACTCTTTGATACTTCTTATAATTTAACATAATATTTTCCTCCAAAATTTAGAATTTGTTGAACTTCACTCTTTACAGTTCGTTCACAATAAAGCCTCGCAACATTCCAAACCACGGAGTCGATAAATCACGCTATAGCGCTTAATTATAAACAACTTTGATCTGTCTACTCTAGCCCCATCCTTATCATTCCTTTTCTGTTATATGTCTTATCGTTGATAGTTTTGTTTTTCATTATAACATTAGCACTTTACTTTATCAATATATATTTTCATACCTATGACAATTAACTCTAACCTTGTTTTTCTTCTTCAAAGATGGTACAGAGTAAATTAACAATTGCTTGTAGTGCCTCTTCTTCATCTTCTCCGTCACATTGCAGTTCAATTTCCATATCACGCTTTACACAAGCACCCAGTACTCCTAATACACTTTTTGCATTCACTGATTTCGTCCCCGACAATAGTGTAATATGGCAAGAATACTTCAATGCTTCTTGACACATTAAACTAGCTGGTCGCAAATGCAGTCCATATGCACCCTGAACTACTATTTTTTGACTTACCATAGTGCCTCCTTGCGTTACTTCTTTGTAACGTTTTATTCTTCATCATCATTTCCAGTGTCCGCGTCATTCTCAACAGTTCCGTCGCCACTATTATCTATATTAGTAGCATCCTCTCCATCTAAAACTCCATCACCAGTTCCTTGGTTTGGATCAATACCAGCGCCTTGATTGTCGTCTTCATCAGTCGTATCTGGCTCTGTCGTCAACTCAATTGATACTGTCGGCCTATTCTGTATCTCAATCCCTTCTAAATCAGCAAATCGGATTTCAATAACATAATTACCTTGTTTATTTCTTTCTTGTAAATCGATATATGGGGCTAAGTCTGTTATCTTTAGATTGTTTAACTCTTCTTCACTTCCCATAACTTTAACGACAATTTCATTTGACGTACTACTACTTGAATAACTAAATTTCAATTTATCATTCAAATTCTTGAATTGAATATCATTTACCGTGAATGTAAAATCTTTAACTTGTAACTTTTCAATAACAATATTAACCATAACAGAACGACTTTCTTCCTCAAGAATAACATCTTCTGGAATATAGCTATCCAAAGTAATCTCCGTTTCAATATCTGTATATTTCCCAGATATGTCTATCGGTATTACAATCTTACTAACTTGGCTTAACACTTGCTTATCTCCAGCAATTGTAACACTCTTAGGTTCATATTCTGTATTAGTATGACGATATCCGTGTAATGGAGTTCCTTGAACTTCTATCACAACTGGAACTGCTTTTGTATTTAACAAAGTACCGATAACTTTAACTTCTGTTGTACTAAACGTCATCTTCGATGAATTAATTTCTTTTCCATCGGAATCATATACCTTTGGTGCACCTGTTGTAGTAAAGTCTTCTGATGCATTCGATACATCAATTTCAACTCGAACTTCATCTATCTTGCTAATCTGAGATTTTGCTCCCGTTACTTGAATAATATTCGGTTTTGTTTTTAATTCTCCAATACAATATCCGTCTTCAACGGTTCCCTTTTTAACTACTGTTACTTTAAATTGCTTTGTCTCTGTATCTTCAAGAGTAACAATTAAAGTATCTACTGTTCCAAGTGTTATACTTGGTGTATCCGATTCTGTAAGATACTTTGTTAGCTCTACTTTAATCGGTACAGCATTCCATCTTGATAGTTTAGATAGGTCTGCATATGCACTAAAGTCTGATGTTGTTAATGCCTCTACAACACTTCTCTTACCTTTAACCGTAATTGTAACCGCATCGCCTTCTAATACTTCGTAACACATTCCTTGACTCGCAATTACATCTTCATTTCTCTTTTCAACAGATAGACGAAATGTTCTTGTAATTGCAGGATCATCAATATTTACGATAACAAACCATATAAGTGCGGCAAGACCCAAAGATAAAATTTTTAGTCCTAAATTTTTAGTCCACCTTCTTTTCATTCTTTAGTCTTCCCCTCCAGAATTTTATTTTTTTTGTTTCTGCAGATTTCTTTTGGAATGATTGTAGCTTATTCTTTAGATAATCTCCATCTACATTACGAATTAGTACTCCACCAATCGCTATCGATACCTTTCCTGTCTCTTCTGATACAGTAATCGTTAAGCTATCGGACACTTCACTAATTCCTACTCCAGCTCTATGTCTTGTTCCTAAATCCTTACTTAATTCCATGTTATCGGATAATGGTAAGTAGCAAGTCGCTGCCACAATACGGTTTCCACGAATTAAAACAGCTCCATCATGAAGAGGTGTATTGTGTTCAAAAATATTTATTAATAACTGGCTACTTATAGCAGAATCTATATTAATTCCGGTTCTTTCATATTCACTTAATACAATATTCTGTTCAATAACCATCAACGCACCCGTCTTTGTTTTTGCTAACTCAAATGTTGCTCTAACAATTTCTGATACTGTTTTATCCGAGAATCGTTCATTTTTCTCCTTTTGATCATCAAAAGGAATAAAAGATGCCATGATATTTTTTCTTCCTAGCTGTTCCAATGCTTTTCTTAGTTCTGGCTGAAATACTATAATAACAGCTATGATACCTACATTAATTGTTTTTGATATAATCCAAAGAATTACATTAAAGTTCATAACTGAGGCAACAACACTAAAGATGCAAAGCACAATAATTCCCTTTACTAGCATCCATGCCCTAGTGCTTTTTACCCAATTAACAATATGGTAGATTAAAAAGGCTAATATTAGTATTTCTAAAATATCAGTTAGTGTTAACTTTGGGATAGATAACCATACCAAATAATCATTAACAAAACTCTTAATTGTCTCCATTTACTCCGCACCTTTGCCCCAAAATTTACAATGCATATAACACTTATTTTCTATTATCTTCATCAAAATAATCATCATACTCATCGTAGTTTGTATCATCATACTTCTCATCATAATCATCATATAGTTCATTCTTTACAACTTCTTTAATATCAACATTATCTGCTGTAACTTTCTTCTCATTAATCTTTGTAACATTCTTTTTTGGCACTGTTATCTTCATCTTTGGTACTGCTTTTACATAATAGTAATAATCATCATCTTGAAATTGTACATACTCTACTGTTGTATAGTCTAATGTTAAACGGAAAAACTGTATGATATACACTATCATACCAGAAATAATAGTTCCTAAAACTAACCATACAATCTGATCTTGAATATCTAATCTCAGATCACCAATTAAAAACACAAGTATATTCACAACTGCTCCTGAAGCAATCGCAATATCAAACGCATGGTCAATCTTTCTTGTACGAATCATATAAGTAATTACCATCACAATTGCAAATGCAGCGATTGTAAGTAACATTTCTTTATTTGATTTCAAACTATCAACAACATACGTATACACCATTAATGCATCTTCAACACTTAATGTAACTGTAATCTGCGCTGCTTGTTTCGCTATGTCAATGAAAAAATATACTATGATGCCGCAAGTAACAGGTATCATTGACAATGGTGTTGCTATTACTCCAAGTAAAATTGGCACTACATATGGTATCTTTAACATAAAGCAGATTGGAATTAATACTAATACATAACCTTGCTTTGGTGTAAATCTAGCAAATAGTAAATATAATATCAAAAATACAATGATTACTATAATAGACAATATCTGTGACACAAAATAAAAATGCAAAAATGATATCATTGCTGCCATAATTATCATAATTGGTGTAGGTAAAAAAGCACAAATTAGCGACAGTATCAACACTACTGGCAAACTTTTAAAACGCGAATCATAACCATATGAATTATTAATTACCAAAAAAACGATAAGTGCCATAACAAATCGAATAATAGGCTTCGCATACACATCAATCTTCTGGTAAATTGTAATTAGTCTTTCTTTCAAAACGAGTAAACTCATCATATACTATATCTCCCTATTTCAGCTCATTCTCTTCGTTATGATAAAATTGACGAAGTTTTTTAAGATTTTTTCTATATTTAAAAAGTCTTTTTCTTGATAAATCAAATTTGAATGAGTAGCCAATAACAGAACCCAATACATAGACAGTAAGAATTATTATATAAATTCCCAACACTGTTGAACCAATTGCCTTATAATCTAGCTTAACCGCTTCTTGGATAAGATACTCTGATTTGTAAAAAGCTACTATCACTAATACTAATAGATACGAAACGGTTACACTTACGATTGATTTAAGTACTTGGTATCTCACAAAATCCATTTTGTAATATTTACTTAATTTGATATCTTCTTGTCCTTCATTTTTTTCATATATAGCAAGCTTTGTCATTAATTTTATTTTATTATTGTCAAGCATTGATTCACCTCCCAACAAAATATCCAAAGTTATTATACCACAAAGAAGGCTTGATTTCGAGAACTATTTTTGTAACTCCCCTGTATTATACCCTAATTTTTTACAGCGTAAAAAAAGATAATGATTTTAACAGCCTTTTCTAGTTAAAATCATTACCTTTTCTACATTTCTATTAAATTGTATTAACTTTCTTTTGCTACCTCTGTTATGCCCTTAACAAGGCCTGCAATTCCTTGAATCTCAGAAGGAATAATAATCTTAGTTGCTTTACCATCTGCAGCCTTTGCAAATGCTTCTAAACTCTTTAATTGAAGTACTGCATTACCTGGGTTTGCTTCATTCAGGAATTGAATACCATCTGCGTTCGCCTTTTGTACTGCAAGAATTGCTTCTGCTTGACCTTCTGCTTCTCGAATTGTTGCTTCCTTCTTTGCTTCTGCACGAAGAATTGCTGCTTCTTTTTCTGCTTCTGCTTCAAGAATTGCAGATTCCTTCTTACCTTCTGCAACAAGAATTGTAGATTTCTTCTCACCTTCTGCACGAAGAATTGCCTCTCTACGTTCACGCTCTGCCTTCATCTGCTTCTCCATTGCATCTTGGATAGCTGCTGGAGGAATAATATTCTTAAGCTCAACACGATTAACTTTGATTCCCCAAGGATCTGTTGCTGTATCAAGTGATACACGCATCTTTGTATTAATTATTTCTCTTGATGTAAGTGTTTGGTCAAGTTCCAAATCACCAATAATATTTCTTAATGTTGTAGCTGTTAAATTCTCAATTGCCATAATTGGATTTTCAACACCATATGCATATAATTTAGGATCTGTAATTTGATAAAATACAACGGTATCAATTCTCATTGTTACATTATCTTTCGTGATAACAGGTTGTGGTGCGAAATCAACTACTTGTTCCTTCAATGTTACTCTTTTTGCTATACGATCAAGAAGTGGTAATTTAACATGTATACCTACATTCCACGTTCCTTGAAATCCACCTAATCGTTCTACTACACATGATTGTGCTTGTGGTACAATTTTAATACATGATGCAAGAATCATTAAAATAATAATTACAAAACCTACCCCTACTATTTGCCAAGTATCCATACACTTTTTTCCTCCATTCAATAATCCTCATTAACATTTTCAATAGCTATCGTTTACCTTACTACAATTAGCTTTACACCTTTAATCGCAACAATCTTTACTTGCGTTCCTGGTTCGATGATATCATCTTCTCGTTCAGCTCTTGCTGTCCACTCCTGACCATTCACATTCGCTGAGCCAGTTTGATTGAAGTTATCAATTGTTGATGTAACCTTTGCAGTCATTCCGATAATACTTTCATAATTCGTTCTTGCCCTATGATTATTAAAATAACGCACAGCAATCGGCCTTGTAAAACATAGCAGAATTACAGAAACCACAACGAATAGTATAAATTGTACTAAATAATTAACTCCCATTATAGATGCAACGAATGCAACTAATGCTCCACCTGCAAACCAGATTGTCGTTAACCCTAATGTCGTGATTTCAATAATTAATAGCACGGCTACTGCAATTAGCCAGTAAAAAGATTCCATATCCTCAATCCCCTTTCTATATTTTTTTAATAAATCGTTATACTCATTGTACTTCATACTTTCAGTAATTACAATATATTCACTATTACAAAAACGCAAAAAATAGGCTGTTTTTTGCGTTTTTAATTCTACTATATTTTGTTTTTAATCAAATTTTAATCTTAGCGATTTCGCTTCTGACGATACACTTCATACATAAGAATTGATGCTGCTACTCCTGCATTCAGAGACTCTACTTTTCCTTCCATTGGAATCTTGATTAGGCAATCTGCTGCTGCACTTGCCTCTTTTGAAATTCCATTTGCCTCATTCCCAATAATGATTCCTGTCTTTCTTGTATATACTTCCTCATCATAATAATTCTTAGCAGCAAGATGCGATGCGTAGATTGTAATTCCTTGTTTCTTCATCTCCTCTAATGCTCCTACGAAATCTTCAACATAAACAAATGGCATTCTATATAATGCCCCCATAGTTGAACGAACTACTTTTGGATTAAATATATCTACAGATTCCTTGCTGATAAGGATTCCTGTCACGCCAGCTCCCTCCGCAGTACGTATTATTGTCCCCATATTGCCTGGATCACGAACATCTTCAAGTAATAACAGATTTGCCTCACTATGTGTGATTAATTCTTGATAGTTATAGAAAGGCTGTTTTACAATTGCTAATACCCCTTGTGGCGTCATTGTATCTGCTGCCTCACACAATACTTTATCTGCTACAATTTCATATGCAAACGAATCAAAATAGGAAGGATTTCCTTGTACTTTATCATTATAAAAACTTTCAGTTACATAAGCTTTTATCAAATTATCCGAATCTGTTTCTTCAAACATCTTAATTCCTTCTATTACAAATTCCTTCTGACTGTTTCTTATCTTTGCTTTCTTCTGAAGTGCAATCAAATTCTTAATCTGACTGTTACTTGAGCTTGTAATCATATGTTCTCCCATCTGCATCAAGATGCCAATACTATATTCTATCTCGTTATCTTCCTATGACATTCTACCATCACTTGAATGATTTCTCAATGCTTAGATTTAAGCTCTGTCTATAATACTGTCTATCAATCCATATTACTAACCTCCTATATCTTTTTGGTATCTAAATCTTTGTATAGTTATATATTAAAATATTTTCTGTCCAAAAGTCTTATCCAAAATTGCTAATTTGGTTAGGTAATTATGAATTTCTTTGTTACGTCTTTAAATAATTCGCTTTATAGCACTATTAAAAGTCTTCCTCTAACTCGTCCACTGAATCTTCTGTACAAAACGGAAATACAAAACGATTCACTAAAAGCGCCACTATATTTCCAACAAGAGTATATAGCAGAATTGGATTAATGAGATATGGAATCATACCACTAACATTGGTTAAATCCCCATAATGAGAAACGTATTTGAGCAGAATAATGCAAGCAATCACAGTACCTGCTTTCAAGCGAACCACATGGCAAAAATAAATAATAAACAGTACGGATAACGCCATAAGAGCCATCTGTATAATGTCAGGACAATTAGGAATCGCAACGCAAATCGTTACTACAACAACTCCCAATACTCCACCTAAAACAGTTCCCCAGAAAGTATGTCTTCCGACTTTAAATGTTTCTTCATGGGTTTGCTGCATACAACTTACAGCTGCAACACTAGCAAAGAAAATAACTTCTCTATCTTTCGTGATATATGCAATTATTAAACATACAAAGATGCAAAGAACGGTCTTTACTGCTCGCATTCCTATTCTGTAGTCAAATCCTATTTTATAGTTCTTAACAAACTGCATGATATCTATTGTCTCATTCTCTTTTTCCTCTTCTTGCTCTTGTGTATAAGGAAAAATATATTTATTCACTAAAAAAGCAACCAAAACTCCAACTAAAGTAAATGCCACTCTTTCAAAAACATAGAGTAAAGCACCAACAGAGTCTGTTACTCCCCCATACTGTGATACTATTTTCAAAAACACGATACAACTAATTGAAACGGATAGATGAAATCGAAGCATATTACATAGATAAATTAGAAGTAACACTCCAATAGAAATAACAAAAACATCTATAAGATTCGAATATTTCGAAAAGAAAGTCCCTATAATTATAACAAAGAAACCTATTATACCACCAATAAATGTTCCTAAGAAACGATACATACCTGTTTTAAATGATTCTTTATGTGTTTGTTGCATACACACTATTGCTGCTACACCACTAAAGAAAATGGCATCACGATTCTTAAATAAATATGATATTATTATACATACAAAGACTGCAATAGCGCTTTTTATGGTTCTCAATCCTAGTTTTAAATTTAATTCATTCATTATTACTCTCCTATTTGCAAATAACATTGATGTCATTCTTTGTTTTGTTTATCAACACAGCAAAACCAAACTTGTGTTCTATGTCATATTATGGTATAATCACAATAGTAGCTATTTAGCTACTGGCAATCGTGTTACAGGGTGGTTGACCTTCATTCTACATAGAATGGGGGTGATGCTTATGAAGAATAAATTCAGTTTCAATGACCTTATGTCTTTTGGAATTTTTCTCATAGCAATGCTGACATTCGTTTATTTGATATGTCACTAACATAACAAAAACCTTCCCTGTACTTTGGCGAGTCTCGGAAGGTTTTTGCTTCTTTAATCTGGTCAACCACTCTATGGCGATTGCCTCTTATAGTTATATTATAACAAATATATCGAATATTTCAAGTTTAAATTTACCAAATTGTCAATCATAAAACTATTTGTAAACTAATCTACCACCTTCTCAACATTATCTATATAAAAATAATCACCATTACAATTATCTGAATTGAAAATGGGAACTGCTTTTTTGTCAGAACTTGTTTTCCATTTTAGTATAACATATAATTTCATAGCCAGCAAGAACCTACGTTCTATCATGTATTATGGTATAGTAAAAAAGTGCCCTCTATCAGCCATCAAAACCAATATCGGACACTTCTATTTAATTTCTCTTAATTCTCATTCATCTTCGCTAACTTAGCTGTTTGATCAGCTGCGATACAAGCATCGATAATTTCTTGGATATCACCATTCATAATCTTATCTAGCTTATAAAGTGTAAGATTGATTCTATGGTCTGTTACACGTCCTTGAGGGAAATTGTATGTTCTAATTTTCTCTGAACGGTCACCAGTACCAACCTGACTTTTTCTTGCTTCCGCTTCTGCATCATGCGCTTTTTGACATTCAATATCATATAATTTTGCACGTAATAACGCGAACGCTTTATCTTTATTTTGTAACTGTGATTTTTCTGTTTGGCTATATACTACAATTCCTGAAGGGAAATGAGTTAAACGTACTGCGGAATCTGTTGTATTAACGCACTGTCCACCATTACCAGATGCACGCATAACATCAATACGAATATCTTTATCTTCAATTTGAACATCTACTTCCTCAGCTTCTGGCATTACAGCAACTGTTATTGTTGAAGTATGGATACGTCCACCTGACTCTGTTTCAGGTACACGTTGTACACGATGTACACCAGATTCATATTTCATAATAGAGTAAGCACCTTGTCCATAAATCATGAAACTTACGCTCTTCATACCACCAATACCGATTTCTTCACATTCCATTGTTTCGATTTTCCAACGTTTTCCTTCTGCGTAGTGTATATACATACGATAGATTTCCGCTGCGAATAATGCTGCTTCATCTCCACCTGCACCTGCACGAATTTCTACGATAACGTTCTTATCATCGTTAGGGTCTTTTGGAAGAAGTAAAATCTTTAACTCATTTTCAATTTCTTCAACACGAGATTTGCAATCTGCTAATTCTTCTTTTGCAAGCTCACGCATTTCTTCATCGCTTTCTTCATCAAGGATAAGAAGGCTATCTTCAATTCCTTGTTTTGTTTCCTTGTATTCTTTGAATTTCTCAACGATTGGCGCAAGCTCGGCTTGATCTTTCATTAATTTACGAAATCTAGCTTGATCATTTGTAACGCCAGGCTCATTTAATTCATCCATAATCTCTTGGAAACGACTTACTAATTCTTCTAATTTATCAAACATCTGGTATTCCTCCATTAAAATTAACGCTTCTTACTTTAACCTTGCCAACCTACCGACAACAACTCGGTCAAGGCCGGGCAAATCTTTTACTATATTAATTTCTGTAAATCCTGCATCTAAGAGTAGGCTACTTACCGCCTCTCCTTGGTCATGCCCAATTTCCAAAAAGATATATCCATTCTCTCTCAGATATTGATGCGCTTCTTTTGCTAATATCCGATAGAAATATAACCCATCGTCAAATCCATCTAGTGCTAACATTGGTTCATGTTCCTTCACTTCTGGCATAAGACCTTCAATTACCTTGGTAGGTATGTACGGCGGATTCGAAACAATCATATCATACATCCCTGTTACCTTATCAAATATATCACTTTCAATAAAATCAACTGGCACTTCAAGGGTTTTTGCATTATGTTTAGCAACATTCAAAGCTTTCTCTGAAATATCTACTGCTGTAAGACTCTTAGGTTTGCATAGCTTACCTAGACTAATAATAATGCAACCAGATCCTGTACACATATCTAGTATATCTGCATTATCTGCATGTTTCATCGCTAATTCAACAAGTATTTCTGTATCTTGTCTTGGTATTAAAACATTCTCATTCACATAAAAACATAACCCCATAAACTCTTGCTCATTTGTTATATATTGATATGGAATACGCTTTGTTCTCGCCAAAATCATTGTTTTATATCTTGCATATTGCTCTTCATCAATCTCTCGATTCGGATTCATATAATAATCTGTACGACGAATTCCAAAACACTCCATAGCTAGATACCATGCATCTAATTTTGCTTCTTCTACTCCTACACTTACAAGGAGATTCTCTGCTTCTTGCAATACTTCTGTCAAGGTAGCCATATTCTCTATACCTCTTCTATTTCTCTTTGCCTTGCTCAAAATCATCTGCATTAGGAGTATCAAAATAGCGATCTAGCGCACGAAGAATCTCATCATCTTCCTCGTCATCATCTTCATAATTCATCTTCTCAAACTTAGGTTTTTCTATTTTCTCTGATGTAACCGCTAACTCTTCTAATACATCGTTATTTTCCTGTTCGTCTACTTCTTCCGTCTTTTCTTCAGCTTTAACTTTTTTCTTACTGTCTTTCCACTGATTTGCATTCTCTTGTAAATATCCCTTCCAATCAAACACTGCCTCTACTGACTTAATCGCTACTTCTATCATATCATCATCAGGTTCTTTTGTTGTAAGACCTTGTACTAACAATCCTGGCTTGCTTAAAACTGCTACTATCTTTGAGTCACTCTTACCCGCTAAACGAATAAATTCGTAAGATATACCAGCAATTACAGGTACTAGTAAAATTCTATAAATTACACGTAACCAAATAGAATCTACTTTTATAAAGATAAAGAAAATCGCACTTACTATCATAACAATTAATAGAAAACTTGTTCCGCAACGTTTATGTTCTTTTGATTGCCAACGAACATTCTCAATCGTTAACTCCAAACCATTTTCAATGCAATTAATTGTTTTATGCTCTGCTCCATGGTACATAAACACACGTTTTATGTCTTTCATTTGTGAAATTGCTACCACATATGCGATAAAAATCAATATACGAATGATACCTTCAATTATTGCAAGTAACACTGTAGACTCAATTACATTCGATAATAAATTACCTAAAAAGAATGGTAAGAGCATAAAGATACTTACTGCAAGAATAATAGATGCACAGATTGTGAGTGCCATAAACAAGCCTTCACCTTCATCTTTTTTCGCCTCTTCCTTGTTATCTTTTGTTGCTGTATTCTTTTTATCAGATTTTTTATCTGTCTTTTTGTCATTTTTCTGTTCTTCTTCATCTTCAAAGAAACTCGACGAATATGTTAATGTTTTCGTTCCAATTACCATAGATTCAATAAAATTAGCAACCCCACGTACAATTGGAATTCCAAGTACTTTATATCTTTTTGTAATACTTACATATTTATTCTTCTGAATAACGATTTCATTGCTTGGTGTTCTAACAGCCACTGCATATTCGTCTTGATTCTTCATCATAACGCCTTCTAATACAGCCTGTCCTCCAATTCCTGACGACCTCATTCTCGTACCTTCCCTTTCTTCTTATCAATCCCTCATAACCTGTTCATATAAAGCAATTTAACTATATCTTACTATCCCCTTTATATAAATGAGTTCCTCTGTATACGAAACTATCTATAATTCTATTTAAAAATAGGCTGAGATTATATAACCTCAACCTGTTTTTAAATAGAAAGTTAAAACTCTTCTATCTAGTTTTCTTCTTTTAAACCGTATCTACGGTTGAACTTGTCAATTGCACCATGAGCAGCAATTGCCTTTTGTTGTCCAGTGTAGAATGAATGGCATTTAGAACAGATTTCAACATGGATACCTTCCTTAGTTGAACCTACTGTAAATTCGTTACCACAGTTACATACTACCTTTGCTTGGTAATAATCTGGATGGATTCCTTCTCTCATCATTTCACCTCTTCTTAACGTTAATTATATTGGATTGGATTTTGCCAATCGTATTAACATAAGACATAACCTACTAATAGGATATGCCGTAGTTTTATAAACAGCTTTTTTATTATAGCATAGAATTTTGACATATGCAAACACTTTTTATACAAGCTTCGTCTTTTTTACAGTTTCAATAAATTCAAAATTAGATTTTGTTCGTAAGAATAAATCAATTATCTTCTCTAATGCCTCATCTGATTTCATCCCACTCAATGCACGATGAATAAGATAATTCGCTTCTGTTTCTTGAGTATTTAATAGCAGATCATCACGTCTTGTACTTGATTTTGCTAAATCAATCGCTGGGAAGATTCTCTTTTCTGATAAACTACGATCAAGAACAAGTTCCATATTACCAGTTCCTTTGAATTCTTCAAATACAACATCATCCATACGTGACCCTGTATCAACAAGTGCAGTTGCTAGGATTGTTAAGCTTCCACCCTCTCTCATATTTCTCGCAGCACCAAAGAACCTCTTAGGCATATGAAGAGCAGCTGGATCTAAACCTCCTGATAACGTGCGACCACTTGCTTGTACTGTTAAATTATATGCTCTTGCAAGTCTAGTGATACTATCTAGTAAAACAACGACATCTTTCTTATGCTCTACAAGTCTTTTTGCTCTCTCTATTACCATCTCAGATACACGTTTGTGATTTTCTGGCAATTCATCAAACGTAGAATAAATCACTTCTACATTCTTACCTTCAATAGACTCTTTAATATCTGTAACTTCCTCCGGTCTTTCATCTATTAATAAGATAATCAATTGCATATCTGGGTGATTTACCGTAATTGATTTTGCAATCTGCTTTAACAGCGTCGTTTTACCCGCTTTAGGAGGTGATACAATCATCCCCCTTTGACCTTTACCAATAGGTGATACTAAATCAACCATACGCATTGCAATTCCTGTCCCTGGCGTTTCAAGATGAATCCTTTCATTCGGAAAGATTGGAGTAAGGTCTTCGAATTTCTTACGTTTTTGCGCCTCTGCTGGATGGATTCCATTTACAGACTTTACAAAAAGCAATGCACTGAATTTTTCATTCTGATTACGGATACGTGTATTACCAACAACAATATCTCCTGTTTTTAAGTTAAATCTTCTTATCTGTGCAGGTGATACATATACGTCATTCTCTCCTGGCAAGAAATTATCGCAACGTATAAATCCATATCCATCAGGAAGAACTTCTAATATTCCCTCTTTTGTTTCACCACTATCTAACTGTTCAACATCATTACTTGCTGAATTTTGACGTCGTACTCCTTGTACATCTGTATTTGAAGTTTCCTTTACTTCTTTGCACTCTTTTACTTCTTTGTATTCTTTCACTTCATCTGTCGTCTGTTTACTCTTGTCTTCTCCTATTAACATATCAATTAATTCTTTCTTTCTTAGTATTGATATATTCTTAATACCCTTTTGCTTTGCCGCCTCTTTTAACTCAGCCAAAGACATTGCATCGTAATTATTCTCCATATGTATACTCCTTTACTCAACTTATTCTCTGCTTCTATATTAAACAGATTTTTTGATACACATATTATCTGTTATTGTTTAATCAAAAATGTAACAGCCACTTCTCAATATAATAATTCATTTGCACTCAAAAAGCTACATAATTATAGAAAGTCTCACTGTATACCATTTGTTATCAAATTAACATCTTAGTCTTTTCAATTACTAACATTATTACATAAAACATTTCATTGGGAAATACAAGATTGTCAGAACAGTAGAATTTCTTTTATTATACATCCATTTTTGTACAAAATAAAGCGTTTTTATTGATTTCCCATTTTGTTAGTGTTATGATTAATATACTTGCAAAATAATTTTTATACATATTTGCTTACTATTAAGACGTTACTCAAATATGTTAAAATCTATAATAACGGAATGGAAAGGACGAATTATTGCTATGACAACAAACGAAAAAGCTCTTATATTACATGAAGAATGGAATGGTAAAATTGAAACTGTCTCAAAATGTACTGTTAAATCAAGAGAAGATCTTGCACTTGCCTATACTCCTGGTGTTGCAGAACCATGTAAAGTGATTGCAGAGGATAAAGAGGAAGCGTATAAATATACAATAAAATCAAATACAGTTGCTGTTGTTTCCGATGGTAGTGCTGTACTTGGTCTAGGCAATATTGGTCCCTATGCTGCTATGCCTGTAATGGAAGGAAAAGCAGTCCTTTTTAAAGAATTTGGTAATGTAAATGCATTCCCTATTTGTTTAGATACACAAGATACAGAAGAAATTATCAAAACAATTGTTAATATTGCTCCTGCATTTGGCGGTATCAATCTTGAAGATATCAGTGCTCCTCGTTGCTTTGAAATTGAAGAACGCTTAAAAGAACTTCTTGATATCCCTGTATTCCACGATGATCAACATGGTACAGCCATTGTTGTACTTGCTGGTATTATCAATGCACTTAAAGTAACAAAAAAACAAAAAGAAACTTGTCAAGTAGTTGTTAATGGCGCTGGCTCTGCTGGTATTGCAATTACAAAACTTCTTCTTACTTATGGTTTCAAGAATATCATAATGTGTGATAGAGTGGGTATATTATGCAAAGGTGCTAATGATTTAAACTGGATGCAAGAACAGATGATGGATGTAACAAATCTAGAGCACAAACAAGGTTCTTTAGCTGATGCACTTAAAGGTGCTGACATCTTCGTTGGTGTTTCTGCCCCTAATATAGTTTCTAGTGAAATGGTTGCTAGCATGAATACAGATTCTATTCTTTTTGCTATGGCAAATCCAGTTCCTGAAATTATGCCTGATGTTGCAAAAGCTGCTGGTGCAAAAGTTGTTGGAACAGGACGTTCCGATTTCCCTAACCAAGTAAATAACGTAGTTGCTTTCCCTGGTATCTTTAAAGGTGCTCTTGAAGGACGTGCTACACAAATTACTGAAGAAATGAAACTTGCTGCTGCTGAGGCAATTGCAGGCCTTGTTGATGAAAAGGATTTGAACGAAAACAACATTATGCCTGAAGCTTTCGATCCAAGAGTTGCTGAAGTTGTTAGCAATGCTGTTAAATCATACATCAGACGCTAATACTTATCTATATTAATAAATCAGATTGGAGTCTATATACTTGAATAATAAACGAATGTGGAATGACAAACGTTACCATTCCTTTGATTATTACTTAAAAGAGCAATTCCATCACCGATTATATAAATTATCAATAAATGGTGGTATGACTTGCCCAAACAGAGATGGTACGCTAGGAACAAGAGGCTGTATCTTTTGTAGTACTGGAGGATCTGGTGATTTTGCCACAAGTGCGCATCTTTCTATTACTGAGCAAATTGAAGAGGCAAAAGCTCTCATTGCTCATAAAGTTAAAGAAGTACCCGATACCCCACAATATATCGCTTATTTTCAAGCTTTCACTAACACTTATGCTCCTGTCTCCTATCTAAGAGAAATATTTACAGAAGCACTTATGCATCCCGATATTGCGGTACTTTCTATTGCAACAAGGCCCGACTGCTTGGGCGAAGAAGTACTTGCCCTACTTGATGAATTAAACCAGATAAAACCAATCTGGATAGAACTTGGTCTACAGACAATTCACGAAGATACTGCAAATCGTATAAGAAGAGGGTATCCTCTCTCTTCTTATGATACCGCAGTTAAAAATCTGCGAGCTATACACATTGATGTTATTGTGCATCTTATTATTGGACTCCCTTACGAAACAAAAGAGGATATTCTACATTCTATAGACTATGTTAATCACTCAGCAATACAAGGTATTAAATTGCAACTCCTTCATGTCTTAAAACATACTGATTTGGAGACTTATCTTGATTCTATGCATATCCTTTCTCTTGATGAATATGTTGCAATCCTTATTGCCTGTCTGGAGCATCTAGACCAAGATATTGTAATTCACCGTATAACTGGTGATGGACCTAGTGATTTGCTACTAGCTCCTCTTTGGAGTACAAACAAGAAACTTGTGTTAAATACAATTCAACATACCATGAAAACTCTTGATTCTTGGCAAGGTAAGTTGATTGGAGGCACTTGACCCATTCGAGCTTAGAATCGTATACACCAACAATCGTTATGGAGGTAAATATATGCAATCAGAAGCTTTAACCTTATATAAATTAATTATTTTATATATTCTTGAAAAAGTTGATTTCCCTCTTTCTAATGCACAGGTTTCAAACTTTATCTTAGAGAAAGAGTATACCAATTACTTTACAATCCAACAAGCAATTTCAGAATTAACTGAATCTGACTTGGTTTATTGTGAAACAATACGTAATACAACGCTTTACAAAGTAACAGACTCAGGGCGTGAGACTCTCGAATATTTTAATAATCAGATTTCAGATGCCATCAAAAAAGACATTATTGATTACTTAAAAGCGAATAAATATACATTGCGCGAGGAAGTCTCTACATTATCAGATTACTTTCAATCAAAGCCAAACGAGTATATTGTTCGTTGCCAAGTAAAAGAAAAAGATAGTTCTGTTATTGAACTGAACCTAACAGTACCCTCTGAAGAAGAGGCTTCTACAATCTGTAACAGCTGGAGAAGCAAAAGCCAAGAAGTCTATTCTTTCATTGTGAAGACTTTAATGACTAGTAAAGATTCAGCCGAAGACACGAATGAATAGGAGCATCTCCCATCAAAATACTTTAACAAAAAACGCTATGTAACATCTTGTAACGATGTTCACATAGCGTTTTTCTTATTCTTCTGAATCGTCTTCTACAGATTCCTCTGATGCAATATCAATATCTTCTTCAATTTCTGATTCTTCCAATTCTTCATCAAATCCACCATTCAATGCGAACTCAATCAACTCCCAAATTTCATCTCGACCTTGTTTTGTCAAAGCCGAAAAAGGAAGAATTGGTGTTCCCTCTACCGTATTCAATGTCTTACGAATCACCTTAATGTGCTTATCCCTTTGACTACGATTAATCTTATCTAATTTCGTAGCAATAATAACAGGATTATACCCATTATGAACAATCCAATCATACATAGCCTTATCATTACCAGAAGGCTCATGGCGAATATCTACTAGTAAAAATATTATACGAAGTTGCTCTGAACTACGTAGATATTTCTCAATTAATTTTCCCCATTTTTCCTTTAACGCTAATGAAACCTTAGCATATCCATACCCAGGAAGGTCAACAAAATACAATTCTTCGTTAATATTATAGAAATTTATAGTCTGTGTCTTACCCGGTTGTGAAGATGTTCTCGCATACGCTTTTCGATTCATCAGCGCATTAATCAAAGATGATTTTCCTACATTGGATTTTCCAGCGAAAGCAATCTCAATTTTATCATTTTCTGGTAGTACGCTTGTTACGCCACATACCGTTTCTAAGTTTACACTTTTTACATGCATAGTTACTCCAATCTAATGCCCAAGCATTTCACTACTATTAATTATTGGAAATCTTTATTTCACAAATGCATAAGATAGCACTTCTTCCATTGTCTCTACGAACTTAATATCAATTCCTGCAATAATCTCTTTCTCTAGTTCCTCAATGTCTCGCTTGTTTTTCTTTGGCACAAGAACCAACTTAACTTTAGCCGCTTTCGCTGCAAGCACCTTCTCTTTCAAACCACCAATTGGTAGCACTCTTCCTCTAAGGGTAATCTCACCTGTCATAGCAACATCTGCACGTACTTTTGTATTCGTAATTGCAGATAACATTGCTGTCGCCATTGTTATCCCTGCTGATGGTCCATCTTTTGGCACTGCACCTTCTGGAATATGGATATGAATATCTTTCTTTTCAAAGAATTCTTCATCAATGTCATACTGACTACTAATCGAGCGGATATAACTAATACCTGTTTTCGCAGATTCTTTCATTACATCGCCAAGTTTACCTGTTAATTCAAACTTACCTTTGCCTGGCATTACATTTACTTCGATTTGAAGCGTATCACCGCCAACACTTGTCCAAGCAAGCCCTCTTACAATACCAATTTCATCGTCCTTGTTAATCTCATCGAATGTATAACGTTCTTTCCCTAGATATGTCTCAAGATTCTTATCTGTAATCTTAATACTTTTCTTATCGCCTTCTAAGATCTCTCTTGCAACTTTTCTACAGATTTCACCTAATCTTCTTTCCAGATTACGGACACCTGCTTCTTTTGTATATCCATTGATAATACGACTAATCGCCTTATCTGATATACTCAATTGCTTTTCGTTCAATCCATTCTTTTCAACCTGCTTATCAACAAGATGTTCTTTTGCAATATGCTCTTTCTCATTCTGAGAATAACTATTTACTTCAATTAATTCCATACGGTCTAATAATGGGCGAGGAATCGTTTGAACAGAATTTGCGGTAGCAATAAATAAAACTTCTGATAAATCAACAGGTAGTTCAATGTAATGATCTACAAATTTATTATTCTGTTCCGAATCTAACACCTCTAATAACGCTGAAAATGTATCACCCTTATAATCATTGCTTACCTTATCAATCTCGTCTAACAACATAAGTGGATTCTTTACACCAGCACTCTTAATCCCCTTCACAATACGTCCAGGCATCGCTCCGACATATGTTCTTCTATGTCCACGAATTTCTGCTTCATCACGCACACCACCAAGACAGATACGTACATACTCTTTATCTAACGCTCTTGCTACAGAACGTGCAATAGAAGTTTTTCCTGTTCCTGGTGGTCCAACTAGACAGATAATTGGACTCTCACCTTTCTTCGTCAAGCTACGTACCGCCAAGAACTCTATAATACGATCTTTTACCTTCTTAAGTCCGTAATGATCTTCATCTAACACTTTTTTTGCATTCTTGATATCTTTATTATCTTTGCTAACTTTATCCCAAGGAAGCGTTAACAACATTTCAATATAGCCTCTTAATACGGAACTTTCAGTTGAATTATTACCCAGATTTTTATAACGGTCAATTTCCTTCTCTATCTGTTCCTTCACAGCCTTTGAAGCTTTTAATTTCTTTACTTTTGCTAGATATTCCTCTGCCTCTGTAAGAGAATCTTTATCACCTAATTCCTCGCGAATAATCTTGAGCTGCTCCCTCATGATATATTCTTTTTGGTTCTTATCTACTTTTTCCTTCACTTTTGCTTGGAATTCTTTTCTGATTCTGATGATTTCAATTTCATTTGTTAATGCGACACAAGTTCTCTCATAACGTTCCGACACATCTGATAGTTCTAATAATTCTTGTTTTTCTTCATAACTAAACGAAATATTTGAAGCAATCGCATTCAACAAATGTTGAATATCTTCATCAAGCATCATTGTTTTCATGATATCCTTACTTAATCTTGGATTCTCCATCGCAAATACTTCTAGGATACTTTTTATCCCTCTAAGATAAGCTGTCGTCTCTACTTCTTTAAGCTCATCTAATCCTGTATCTTCTTTTATCTGAATCTCTCCATATAGATAAGGTTGGTCATTGTACATTTCGCAAAGCTCTGCACGCTCTAGTCCTTGCACCATAACGCGGATTACATCACCAGGAAGTTTAACTAACTGCTTAATCTCTGCCACTGTACCAATTTGATATAAATCATCCGCCTTTGGTTCTTCCACATTCGGATCTTTTTGCATTAATAACAGCACTTGTTGATCCTGTTCCATCGCTGTCTCTACTGCATTTATAGTGATTTTACGGTTAATATCAAAGTGGATTAATGTGTCTGGCAAGATTGTCATCCCTCGTAATGCTACGATTGGCATTATTTTGCGTATCTCTGTCATACTTTACCTCATTTCTGTAGTGCTTTTGTGTTTCACTTTAGATAAAAAGTCCACTAAAGTATTACCTTCAGTAGACTTTTTTTGACAATTATGCAATTTCATTGCTATTCTTTTTAGGAAGTCTCTTTGTCGTAGTTTTCTTAGCTGCACCTTCTTCAGAATAAATTAGAGTAGGTTCATCTAATCCTTTCGCAGCTGCTTCTGTGATAATACACTTTGCGATTTTGCTATCAGAAGGAATCTTGTACATAGAATCCATCATAATGGCTTCCATAATAGCACGAAGTCCTCTCGCTCCAGTCTTTCTTTCGAAAGAACGTTTTGCAATTTCTCTGATTGCATCTTCCTCAAATTCTAATTCAACACCATCTAATTCAAACAATTTTCTATATTGTTTTACAATCGCATTCTTTGGCTCTGTTAAGATATGATATAATGCATCCGCATCTAATAAGTCAAGACCTACATTAACAGGCACACGACCTACAAACTCTGGAATCAAACCAAACTTAACAAAGTCTTGTGGCAATACTTTTTTCAATAGTTCTCCGATATTTTCTTTATCAACTGTATCAATTTCTGCATTAAATCCAATTGACTTATTGCCAATTCTCGACTCGATAATCTTCTCTAAACCATCGAATGCTCCACCACAGATAAATAAAATATTAGAAGTATCAATCTGAATAAATTCTTGATGTGGATGTTTTCTTCCACCTTGAGGTGGTACATTTGCTACTGTACCTTCAACAATTTTAAGTAATGCTTGCTGCACACCTTCACCCGATACATCTCTTGTAATTGAAGTATTCTCTGATTTTCTTGTTATTTTGTCTATTTCATCGATATAAATAATACCGTATTCTGCTCTTTCAATATCATAATCTGCTGCTTGTATTATCTTTAATAGTATATTTTCAACATCTTCACCAACATAACCAGCTTCTGTTAATGTTGTTGCATCTGCAATAGCAAATGGTACATTAATTAATTTTGCTAGTGTTTGCGCTAGGTATGTCTTACCAGACCCTGTTGGTCCTACCATAATAATGTTACTCTTTTGTAATTCTACATCTAAATCCTTATCCGCAAGTACTCTCTTATAATGATTATATACAGATACTGCTAATACTTTCTTAGCCTCGTCTTGACCAATAACATATTGATCTAAGAAATCTTTGATTTCTTCTGGTTTTAGTAAATTGATACCATTCTCTTGAATTGTATCATCGAACTCTTCTTCAATAATTTCTGAACAAATCTCTATACACTCATCGCAAATATATACATTTGGTCCTGCGATTAATTTTCTTACTTGATCTTGCGTCTTATTACAAAAAGAACATCTCAATTGTTTTCTTTCATCTGTTCGATTAGCCATGCAATACACCTCCATTTTTAGTAAATATAGTAACTCCATAGTAGCAAATTCTCTGATTTAATCTGTCACCATGAAGTCACTTTCTACTATAAATTTTTTACTGTCTACTTGTAATTATACTATCAATTAGGCCGTATTCCTTAGCTTCTTCCGCAGTCATATAATTATCACGTTCTGTATCAACTTCGATAATTTCAACTGGTTTTCCTGTATTCTGAGCTAAAATATCATTTAATTTCTTCTTTGTACGTAAGATATTGTCTGCTACGATTTTAATATCCGTAGCTTGACCTCTTGCACCACCTGAAGGTTGGTGAATCATAACTTCTGCATTAGGAAGAGCTAATCTCTTTCCTTTTGCTCCACCAGCAAGAAGGAACGCTCCCATACTTGCTGCCATTCCCATACAAATTGTAGAAACATCTGATTTAATAAACTGCATTGTATCATAAATAGCCATACCAGCAGTTACAGAACCTCCTGGACTATTGATATATAAGCTTATATCTTTTCCTGGATCTTCGGCTTCTAAGAATAATAATTGAGATACAATAAGACTCGCAGAAACGTCTGTTACTTCTTCTCCTAAAAATATAATTCTTTCTTTAAGAAGTCTAGAATAAATATCGTAAGATCTTTCTCCTCTACTTGTCTGCTCTATGACATAAGGCACTAAACTCATACTTAATCCTCCTTATCTTTATTGTTATTGTTCACTTCGTGAACAGTAACCTTTATTATTCCTACATCGTACAAATGCTGACTTCATTACAAAATCAGCATTTTATTAGAATAGTATAACATTCTAAATTTAATTATTAATACGGCTGAAAACAAGTTTCTCCGTCAATTATGCTTCTTGAGAATTCTCTACAACGAAGTCAGCAGCTTTTTGAACAGCCATATCCATCTTCATTTGTTCTTTTTCTCCATCGCCAAGAAGTTCTTTTAATTTTTCAACTTCCATTTTGTACATCTCTGCCATTTTAGCGATTTCTGCATCTACTTCTTCTTCAGATATTGTAATGTTTTCTGCTTTAACAACAGCTTCAAGTACTAATCTGCTTTGGATACGTTTTTCAGCTTGTGGTCTCATTTGTTCGAATAATTTTTCTTTTGTTAAACCAGTAAAGCTAAAGTATTGTTCTACTGATAATCCTTGTTGTTGTAATCTTCCAGCAAAATCTTCTGCCATTTGTCTGATTTGTGTATTAATCATTGCTTCTGGAATTTCCATTGTTGCATTTTCAATGATTGTTTCAATGATTTTATCTTCTTTTTCGTTATTAGCTGTTGTAACTTTTTTCTCTAATAAAGAAGCTTTGATATCTGCTTTATATTCATCTAAAGATTCAAATTCAGATACATCTTTAGCAAAATCATCGTTTAATTCTGGTAATTCTTTTGCTTTGATTTCATTGATCTTTACTTTGAACATAGCTGGTTTTCCTGCTAATTCAGGTGCATGGTATTCTGTTGGGAAAGTAACGTTAACTTCTACTTCTTCTCCAACTTTTTTACCAACTAATTGATCTTCAAATGTATCGATGAAAGAGTGAGAACCAAGTGTTAATGGGTAAGCTTCGCCTTTTCCACCTTCAAATGGAGTTCCATCTACAAATCCTTCAAAATCAATTGTTAAAGTATCTTTTAATTCTGCTGCTTTATCTTCAACTGTAATAGTTCTAGCGTTTTGTTCTCTAACTTTATCTAATTCAGCTGCTAATTCTTCTTCTGTTACTTCAGTTGCAACTTTTTCTACTTTAATTCCTTTGTAGTCACCTAAAGTTACTTCTGGTTTAACAGCAACTTCTGCTGTGAAGATAAATGATTTTCCTTTTTCGATTTGAACTACATCTATTTCTGGCTGAGAAACGATATCCAAACCACTTTCAACTGCTGCTTTTTCATAAGCCGTAGGAATAATTGAATTTGCTGCATCTTCGAAGAAAATACCAACGCCATACATTTTTTCAATCATAGCTCTTGGAGCTTTTCCTTTTCTGAATCCTTGAATAGTCATTTTTCCTCTATTCTGAAGGTATGCTTTTTGGATTGCAGCTTCAAATTCTTCTGCTGTAGCTTCAATAGTAAGCTTTACCATGTTCTTTTCTAATTTTTCAACTTGTAAACTCATTCTAAGATTTCCTCCTGTAATTAACACTTTCCTTATTAACTGCATAATTATACAGTTTTTGGACATTCAAGCAAGGCTATTTCTTGCCACACAATAGATTTCTCTATCATGTATTGTCTGTTCTCAAATTCAGTCTTGTAAACAAGCGAATTTGTGCATTGCTATATTATAGCATATATAATTAGTAATTACAAATTAATTTTCTTATTCGCCTTTTGCATGGCCTTTATCTTTTAAAATGTCAATTACTTCATACACATATTTTTTACATTTTTCTTCTGTTTGCGCTTCAACCATAACACGTAAAACTTGCTCTGTACCACTTTCACGCACAAGAATTCTACCATTATCTCCAAGTTCGTTATTAATTCTTTCAACTGCATTTTTTACATCTTCATCATTTCTTGCAGTTGGTTTATCAAACACTTTAACATTAACAAGTAATTGAGGATAAATCTTAACTTTCTCTATTAGTTCAGAGAGTTTTTGTTTCTTCTCTAACATAACTTCCATCAATTTAAGAGAAGTAAGTACACCATCTCCTGTTGTTGCATGTTTGCTAAAGATAATATGTCCTGATTGCTCACCACCTAATGAATGATTATTAGCAATCATATTCTCATTCACATACTTATCTCCTACTGTAGTTTTTTCATAGCGAATTCCTGCTTTATCAAAAGCTTTAAACAAACCGATATTGGACATAATCGTAGCTACTACTGTATCATTATTTAACTCACCACGCTCTTTTAGATATGTCCCACATAAATATAATATTAAATCGCCATCAATAATATTCCCTTTATCATCCACAGCTAAACATCGATCTGCATCACCATCATAAGCAAATCCAACATCCAATCCCTTTTCAACAACATATTTTTGTAAAATATCAATATGTGTTGATCCACAGTTATTATTAATATTTGTACCATCTGGTTCATTATTAATCACATATGTTTTTGCTCCAAGTGCATCAAATACACCTTTCGCAACTGTTGTAGCTGATCCATTGGATAAATCAAGAGCAACCTTAACATTTTTGAAAGAGCGCGTTGGAAGCGACATTAAATAACCAATATAACGATGTCTTCCTACTGAATAATCAACTGTTCTTCCTATCTCTGCACCAGTTGCAAAAGGAAGATCATCAACTTCTTTATCTATGTATTCTTCTATTAATGCTTCTACTTCTGCTTCCAGCTTATAACCATCCGCATTAATAACTTTAATTCCATTATCATAATATGGATTATGACTAGCAGATACCATAATACCACAATCAAAATCTTCACTACGTACAACATACGCTACACTTGGAGTAGGTGTTACATGTAGTAGATACGCATCTGCACCACTTGCAGTCAAACCTGAAACTAACGCATATTCAAACATATAGCTTGATCTTCTTGTATCCTTACCAATCACGATCTTTGCTTTATGATCTTTTCCATAATAATAACCTAAATAACGTCCTACTTTATAAGCATGCATAACTGTCAAATCTACGTTCGCTTCCCCACGAAAACCATCTGTACCAAAATATTTTCCCATTCTTTACTTTCATGCGTTACAACTGCAAGATTACTCTTACAAGCAATATCGCATGACTCCTTTCTTCATTTCTTGCCCATTATATTAGGCTTGCTACAGCCTATACTGTCCTGTGCTTCTCTATTAATATATCTCTATGGTTTTTATTGTATTCTAACATATTTAAAAACCAAGTCAAGTATTGACGCCCTATAGACAAAAAAAACATCACCAAATATGTACGATTGAGGCAATTTGATCATTTCTTCTCGCATAGCACAAAGTAAAGCCGATACATTGCTGTAGGTGCTTTCTCATCACAATCATAAATACATGGCGATGTTTTCTTATTATGGTGAAGCTACACCGTTATTACGCTAAAGCTTCACGTTTTTACCGAATGGTCGGCAGATTAGTTGCTTGAAGATCCTGATCCTGACATAGATTCTTCTTGCTTTTTAATCATTTGGCGAACCATTTCTCCACCAACAGAACCATTTTGAGCACTTGTTAAGTCTCCATTATAACCTGCTTTTAAAGGCACTCCAAGTTCTGATGCTACTTCCATTTTGAATCTGTTCATAGCCTCTTTTGCTTGTGGTACTTCCATTCTGTTAGAACCGCTGTTATTACTTGCCATAATAATGCACCTCCGTGGTTAATATAAGGATCGATTTTCGTGAAATCGTCCGTTGGATTGTTGCAAACACCGTCTTTGATGTTTGTAATATTATTATGACCAATAATAAAAATATTATTTTGGTAAGTTATGGTTCTTACATTCTTTTTATTTTACAAGATACTTATCAAGACCTTTTGCAGTTACAATTAATTGATCTAACAATTCACGAACATTTGAAGAGTCTTCTTTACTTACTTCACTTACTTCTTCACCTTGTTGAGCACTTGCAAATACTTCTTCACTTGCAGCTGATAATTGACTAATATTATCAACAATAATTTGATTTGAATTTGCCAATTCTTCTAACTTCTTATCTACGCCATCAATATCTTCTGATAATGTTTTCATGTTATTACTTACATCTACAAAGCTTGTTGATGTATCTGCAATTAATACGCCTTGTTCATTAGATACTTCAATGTTTTCTTTTACCGTTACCATTGCATTTGTTGCTTCTTCATTTAATGCTTCTATAATCTTTGAAATATTCTCTGTTGCTTCTCTTGTTTGTTCTGCTAACTGTCTTATCTGCTCTGCAACAACTGCAAATCCTCTACCAGCTTCACCAGCTCTTGCACTTTCAATTGATGCATTCAGTGCTAATAGATTTGTTTGGTTCGAAATAGAGAAAATCAAACTTGTAATATCTTTTACTTCTTGTGTCTTTGTGTGTAATTCGTCCATTGATTTTGCTACTACTTTATTCGTTTGTGCTACTTTATTCGCATGTTCCTTCAATGAATTCATCTTATCAAGATTATCTGAGATTACATTTCCAGATTCTACGGCAACTCGTACCATTCTCTTAGACAATTCTACTGTGTCTGCGATAGATTCTTGAATTGTACTTGTCATCACTGTTTGTTCTTGAATACTGTCTGCTGTAACTTGTGTACTTGCTGTTATTTCTTTAACTGCACTTCCTACTACTTCAATAGAATCTGCTAATTTAATTACTAATTGGTCTGACTCAATTGCTCCTTCTTTTACTGCCTCTGCAATATGTAGCACTTCATCTAACATTGCCATCTGAACCTTTTGCTCATCTTGTATCGAATGTAAGGCATCATGATTAAAGTTATGACCAATTCTAGTGCAACGATAAACCATTGCTAAACATGCTAGATAGATAAATGTCTCTGCTAAATCACCAATACCTTGCAAACCACCAATAGCATAACATATAACGATTGGTAAAAATGATACAATTGCGTAAAGTCCTACAATCTTTTCTCTATAGAATAATACTAAATTCACCAAAACAATAAGTGGCGCACATTTTAGATAAGTACTTTCCTCGCCAATCATTGCCATTGTATATATTAAAAGAAAACCCGCCGTCGCGATATGTTTCAATTGTTCATTCGCAGGATTCTTTAGCACAATAGTCACATCCACTGCAGCAAATGCAATCGTTAATGCATACATTACTAATAAAAACGGCTTATGTAACACATTCATTCCTTGGCTTTGATACTGAATAAATGTCATAATCAATATTGTTAGAAATAATAGCGATATTGAAATAACTAAACAGCGGTTCAGTACTTTTTCTCTTTCATCTTTTTCCTTAAACTTTCTTTCTTTACGTAATGCCTTATGTTGATGTATCTTCTGTTTCTCATTCTCTAAACTCATACTAACTCCTCCTTGTTGTTTTAACATATTTATTTATTTTCATACATACATTGTTATAATCCACTATGAATACTGAGGAACTAACATGTATGCATTTTATCAACTGGTAAAGCACGTTAATCAAGCTGTATGGGGATTACCTATGATTCTCCTTCTTCTTGGAACTCATATTTTCTATACCTTTAAGTTACGTTTTATTCAGCGATTTACTTTCCGAGGTATTCGTCTGTCACTTCAAAAAGACAATTCCATAGAAGGTGATGTTAGTAGTTTTGCTTCCCTTGCGACAATCTTAGCTGCTACTCTAGGTACAGGTAATATCATTGGCATCTCAACTGCAGTTGCTTTAGGCGGACCAGGTGCTATCTTTTGGTGTTGGATTACTGGTATACTTGGTATGGCGACTTCGTATGCCGAATGTTATCTTGGTATAAAATTTCGCAAAAAAACACCAAACGGAAACTACGTTGGTGGGCCTATGTACGTTCTTGAACATGGACTCCACTCAAAAAAACTTGCTATAGTTTTCAGCTTGTGCACATTAGCTGCTTCCTTTGGTGTTGGTTGTACCACACAAGCAAATTCCATAACGACCACCACTTCCGCAACGTGGCATCTATCCCCCTCTACTGTAGGGTTCATTACTGCCTTCCTATGCGGACTTGTTATTGTAAGCGGTGTCAAATCTATCGCTACTGTATGTACAAGGCTTGTACCCACTATGGGTGCATTTTATATCTTAAGTTGTTTTGTTATCTTAATACTTAACCGCAATTTTCTATCACAAGCAATTCAACTTATTGTGTCATCTGCTTTTTCCACACGTGCTGCTACTGGCGGTTTCATCGGAAGCACGGTTCTTATTGCTGCTAGACAGGGTGTTGCTAAGGGCCTCTTCACAAATGAAGCTGGCCTAGGCTCTGCTGCAATTGCTGCTGCAAGTGCCAAAACCAAAGATCCTAGTCGTCAAGCTCTTGTATCAATGACTGCAACTTTTTGGGATACTGTCGTAATGTGTGCAATTACCGGTCTAGTAATTGTCAGCAATCTGCTACACTACCCGGATTCTGCTGCTTCACTTACCAATGCAGAGTTAACTACTGCTGCATTCTCTGTCATCCCTTTTGGTAAAGTGCTTTTGAGTTTCGCTCTCATTGCATTTGCAATGGCAACGCTTATCGGTTGGTCATTCTTTGGGGAAAGTGCCGCTTACTACCTCTTCGGTAACAAGGGCATACAAATCTATAAAGTGTGCTATATCATTATGATATATATAGGAGCAGTGTTGTCTCTCGACTTGGTATGGGAGCTCTCCGATCTCGTCAATGCCATTATGGCATTCCCA
Organism: Anaerosporobacter sp.; assembly: GCF_031551385.1. Taxonomy (GTDB): domain Bacteria; phylum Bacillota; class Clostridia; order Lachnospirales; family Lachnospiraceae; genus Anaerosporobacter. The sequence continues at coordinate 715 of NZ_JAVBNS010000257.1, read as the reverse complement.
AACTTAATAACACTTCTCCTTCTATATAAATTAGTGCCCACGTATAAACCTAAGCTTTAAACACAATTGACTTAGCAACACTATCTGCTAATTCTTTACCTTCTAATTTTTCAACAATCGCTAATGAAAATTCTATTGCCGATGACATTGATCTACCTGTAATAACATTACCGTCAACAACAACTTCTGCATCAACAATAGTCGCGCCACGTAACTTATCTTCGTAACCTGGGTAGCAAACAGCTTTTCTACCTGCTAATATACCTAATGTACCAAGAATACTTGGGGCAGCACAGATTGCAGCGATACTTTTACCATTCTCATAGAACTTATTAATTAATTTCTGTAATGGTCTATTCTCTGCAAGACGTGCTGTTCCTGGCATACCACCTGGAAGTACAATCATATCAACTGCTTCATAGTTCATATCGTCAAAAAATCTTTCTGTCACAAGAGTAATTTTATGTGCTCCACATATTTCTTTAATTCCCTTCATGGAAACTAAAGTTACGTCAATCTTCGCTCTTCTTAATACATCTACAACCGTTAATGCTTCAATTTCTTCAAATCCATCTGCAAAAAAAACTGCAACTTTTTTCATATTATATTCCTCCGTAAAAATTCCTTCATACACAATACTACACAGTTATCATAACACAATTTTTATTATATGTGAATAAATTATCTCTAATTAAATGTAGTTTCTTTCTTCCAT
>NZ_JAVBNS010000160.1:0-5856 GCF_031551385.1 Anaerosporobacter sp. | reverse complement strand
CGAATATTACATGCAGCATCTACTTCTTCACCTACCATTTTCTGCAAAATATTCTCTCGCACGCACATCTCCAGTTTCACGATATACATCCTCAATCATTCTTGCTACTAGATGTTTTGCGCTCTCTCTTCCACGTGCAAGACCAATAATATAAATTTTATTTCTTTTATAATATTGAAACATTAATTCATTTACATTTATTATATCAAACAAATTGTTTTCATTTGATGCAAGGGCGATACAATAGACACCAATTGTCGGCTTATTGGCTTCCATAGTTGCTTTAATTTTGTCTATATTTTTGCTAATACGAGAATCCATATATAGCGTATGATACCATGTAATCATTTTGATATCCCCCTTTAACGCATTTGGCAATAAACTAAATAATAGTAAGGATACTGCCAAACTAAGCATTTTTTACCTAGGCGACAGTATCTTACTTCTCTTACTTTTTATTCTATTCTTCTGACATAATATCTTTAATAATACTGTAGCAAGCATTTTTCTCAGCAGCATCTTTACATTGATTCAATGCATTTGCTACATATTCAGCGATTTCATCTGAATTCTTGAAAAATACTGGCATTTTATCTAATGAACTTGCCATTACAGCACGAACAACGCCTTGTGGTGCTTTCTCAAATAACTTAGCAACATTCTTAAGCAATGATGTCGTTACTTTCTCAATGTAGGCATCATCTGCTATTTTGTTTGATACTTTTGCATTTAAGTCGATAAATTTACTATTTCCAAGTAACTTCATACAAGTTGTTACACATACACCTTGTGCATCTAACATAAGGCTCTTTAATTTCTTACCATATGTTGTCATAACATCGTCATATCCACCTTCTAATACAAGCATTTCTTGTGCAGAAGATTCTAAAGCACCTTCGAACTTAACAAGTTTATCTAATTCACTTTCAACAAGTTCTTTTCCATCACCTGCTAAGAAGCACTCATTAACATGTGCAACTAATTCTTTGCATAGCGCTTCTTCCTTCATATCTGCTGTTTGATAAGCAACTGTTATGTTATAAGCGTATAAACAGTTTACGATTTCTTGCAACTGCATATATAAATCAGAAATTTCTAGCAAATCAACAGCACGGTCTTGAACCATACCATTTAAACGATAGAATTCTGGTTTTGTCAAATTTTTAAAATCTGCTGATTCAATCAGAGTAACCGCTTTATGAAGTTCTGGGAATTGCTTCTTCATTTCTTTTGGTCTTTCTAATGTAGCTGCCGACTTAATCATATATAAGTATCCGTCTACCGCGCTTCTTTCGCTTCCTTTGTAGATAGAGATACTATCTTTTAATAAATCATAGTATTTTGTTTTCGCCATTCTAACTGGTAGTTGTCCTATGATTTCTTGTACCTTTGTGTTAATAATAACATTATCATTATTCGAGAAGATATAATTGATAATCTCTTGTGTAAATACATCGGTATCAAACTCTTCAATTTCTTCTGCATATTTATCTTCAATACGGTTTAATACATATTCATATAGCTGCATAATATCTGCATATGCTGTAATCGATTTCATTCTCGACATAATCTCTTTACGAACATTATCGATTTCTTCAACTTTTGCTACGCGAGCACTTTCATCAAATACGTCTAGCATAGTTTCTTTAATTAATTGATTCACTTGATCCAAGATATCTTTCACTTGATCAGTTTGTTTATTATGCTCTTCTGAAACTACTTCATATAACATAACATATTTCATCGTTAAATCAATAAAAGAGTATCTATAATAAGCAGATAAAGAACGATTCATATATTGTGGTAAATATACCTCAGCTTCCTTGTTATCTCTTATATTTTTTAATAATTGATTTGCACTTAAACTCATATTTCAAAACCTCACCTTGTAATTTTATACTGCCAGTTTACATACTTTTGTCACGGATAATAAAACCGCTAATCACTATTATAACAACAAAATATTATATACGCTACCTTTTCATATAATTTTTTTGTAATTTAATGATTTTTTGGTAATTTTAACGTATTTTATGCTTATTTGGAACAAGCTGCCGTACTAAGATTGGTTATTTTAACCTACCTCTTAACACAACAGCCTGTCCAATATATCTATCCACATAACGATTTAACCGACAGTTTACGAGTAAGTAGCAAAGCGGATTATAACGATCCGTTTAACAACAATTTACTCTACTAAATTTAGTATTAACCATTTCGGCTACAATTAATCGCAACTTGAGATAACTCCTCTAGTTATAATTAATCTTCAATAATAACTGCTTTAATCATGTTTGTAACGCCTGTTTTACCTGCTGGTAAACCTGCTGTTAAAATCATAACGTCTCCATTTTCAACAAATCCTTTTTCTTTTACATCTTTTACTGCATTATCTAAAAGATCATCTGTTGAATCTGCTTCATTCACTTTAACCGGAACTACACCCCAGAATAATTGCATCTTTCTCAATGTTCTTTCAAGTGGTGATAAACCTAATACTACCGCTTGTGGTTTTAATTTAGAAACCATACGAGCTGTGTAACCTGAATAACTTGAAGCTGCGATTACTTTTGCATTTAAGCTTGAAGCTGTTGCTACTGCTGAGTAGCAGATACCGCTTGATACACTCTTACTGCTTTGGTGATTGTTCATCTCAAGAATGCCTTCATAATCAATATGTGCTTCTGTTTCAACTGCAATACTTACCATTGTTTGTAATGCTTCAACAGGATATTTACCCATTGCTGTTTCACCAGATAACATGATTGCATCTGTACCATCATAGATTGCGTTTGCAACGTCTGTTACTTCTGCTCTTGTTGGTCTTGGGTTACGAATCATAGAATCTAACATTTGTGTTGCAGTGATAACTGGAACACAAGCATCATTACATTTTTTAATAATCATCTTTTGGATAAATGGAACTTCTGCTGCTGGAATTTCAACACCAAGGTCACCTCTTGCTACCATGATAGCATCTGATAATTCGATGATTTCATCTATGTTTTGAATACCTTCTTCATTCTCGATTTTTGCAACGATTGCAATATCAGAACCAGCATCTGTTAAAACTTTACGGATTTCTCTGATTGCATCACCATTACGCACGAAAGAAGCAGCAATAAAATCTAATCCTTGTTCTACAGCGAATAAGATATCGCCTCTATCTTTTTCTGTAATACCTGGTAATTTAATACTTACTCCAGGAATGTTTACACCTTTACGGCTTCCTAATGTACCACCATTTGTTACTTTACAGAAGATTTCTTTTCCTTCAACTTTTTGTACAGAAAGACCAATTAAACCATCATCAATAAGAATGGTATCTCCTTCTTTCACGTCTTTAGGAAGATTCTCATAACTAATTGATGCTTTACTTACATCACCAATAATATCCTCTGTTGTTAATAAGAAATCTTGTCCTTCTTCTAATTGAACTTTTTCATCATCAACTAACATACCAGTTCTGATTTCTGGACCTTTTGTATCTAATAGTATTGCGATTGGCAAATCAAGTTCTTCTCTAACTTGTTTAAGTAATTTGATTCTGTGACCATGTTCTTCAAAATCACCATGAGAGAAGTTTAATCTTGCAACATTCATTCCATTCATTGCAAGAGCACGAATGTTTTCAATTACATCCATGTTTGGTCCCATCGTACATACAATTTTCGTTTTTTTGTTCATCATCTTTTTTACCATCCTATTCTAATTACATATATAGTCACTACGCACATAATGTATATTATACTGATACTTATTATTAGTATAATTGTTATCATGTACCTAGGTTCTTACAAGATAAATATTGTTACTACCTATCTCTATCCACATTGTTACTTTTTAACATGGGTATGAGTAAAAAGGTGTTCCATACAATACTCATAATTCCCGTCACATTTCGAACAGAATCGGAATTCTAGATTTTCATCATCGAGCTCTGTTCTACCGCAAACTGCACATTTATGTCTAGTAACCCCCGCTGCTGAACGTCTCGCTTCTTTTCGATATGTTCTTCTACGTTTTTGCATGGTTGGCGATAGTCTTTTTTGATTTCTAGTTGCGAAGAAGAATATTACAAAGTTAAGTAACGCAACTAATATAGAAATCCCTAGCGCAAGATATATATTTCTTATTTGCGTATATGGTGTTTCAAATGCGTATCGGATATATTTAATTACATCATAACCAATTACTGCTGCGTAAATATATGCCAAATGCTTTACCTTAACTGGTAAGACAAAAAATAACATAAACTGCACATTCGGATAAATCACCGCAAATGCAAAGTACATCGCACGGTTAATATACTCTAGTCCCATAGGATATGTTCCACCAATAGCAAAATAAAGTATGAATGCTGCAATAATATTACATAGAATACCTGATATATAGTATAAATTAAATCTAAATGCTCCCCAAGCATTCTCAAGCGAAGTTCCAATCATATAGTACAGATACATCTCTATTGCAAAAAAGAAAATACCTGTTCCACCGCTCAAACCTGCTGGACAAATAATAAATGTAACCAGTCTCCATACTTGACCATGAAGCACTTTGCCTACATCAAGGCATAGATACGCACCATAAAACGCAGGGCTAATTAACTCCAGTAGCGCACCTAAAACATATAGGATTGTGATATATTTCATTAAATCACGAATTGCATAACGACCAAATTTTCTCTCTAACTTGCTAATAAATTTCATCTAACACACCTCTTTATTAGAATAAATCTTTCTTTGCCAAAACAAATGCCACTAGTGCTGTCAGAACAAAAGCTCCTGCTGTCACAATGTAGAAACCGTACTTTGCCTCCGCTCCTGGAATATTGACAAAGTTCATCCCAAAAAAACTAGCAACCATTGTTGGTATGGATAATACAATTGTTACAGTAGCAAGGAATTTCATAACAATATTAAGATTGTTTGATATAACAGATGCAAAGGCATCCATTGTACCACTAAGAATTCCACTATATATATTAGCCATCTCAATTGCTTGTTTGTTCTCAATGATAACATCTTCAAGCAGATCTGTATCCTCTGGATACTGTTTTATATTCTCATTTTTTAATAATTTTTCGAGTACCACTTCATTAGCACGTAAGGACGTTGTGAAATAAACCAAACTCTTCTCTAATTCTAAAAGCTCAATTAATTCACGATTTTTCGTTGAGGCATGTAACTTTTTCTCAACTTCTTCACTTTTGCGATCAATCACTCGAAGATGCTGAAGGTATGCACTTGCATTTTTATATAGAATCTGCAAAATAAATCTTGTCTTCTTGAATGTAAAGAAATCCCTAACTCTTCCATCCATAAAACTCTTTAAAATCGGAGTTTCCTCAAGACAAATTGTAATAATTGCACCTTTAGCTAGTATAATTGCTAATGGAATCGTTACATAGCGATCCTTATTATGGCGTTCCTCTAATGTAGGAATATCCACAAGGATAAGCGTATAGACATCCTCAACTTCAATTCTTGAACGTTCCTCTTCATCAAGGGGTGCTCTTAAATCGTTAATATCAACTTGATATTGATCTGATACCTGTAGCAATTCCGTTGCAGTAGGATTCGTTAAAGCAATCCAACAGCCTTCCTCAAAATCGTTGATTTGACGCAGTCCATCGTCATATGTTTTGTATACTTCAATCATAGCCCGCTCCTATCTACCTCCATCTGGATAAATAGATAATAAGCCTACTAAAGAGAAATGGCATCTTGTGTTTACCAACTGTTATCTATGTTTTCCAATGAAAGCGTGATTATATTTAGTTTTTAAGTTTCTTTGTTTAAATATTAATGTATTATTAATAGTTGTTTGCCGATGACTACTCGGTCCACCTTCCAT
>NZ_JAVBNS010000087.1:0-10617 GCF_031551385.1 Anaerosporobacter sp. | reverse complement strand
TTGGAATGGATAAAACATTGTAATTAGTATAGCACCAGCAAATACCGTAAACACAGCTAAATACTTACCTATAATAATCTTGCTCACACTTAATGGAGAGGTAAAAAGCAATTGATCTGTTTTCTGTCTCTTCTCTTCTGCTAACAAACGCATTGTTAGAATCGGAATAAGAATTACGAATACAAAAACCATACTATTAAATACATACTCAAAGTTTGCATATCCTCCCTTGAGATTATATGCCATAAAATATATACCCACAATTACCAAGAAAAAACCAATAAATAAATATCCAATCATAGAAGTAAAATAGGAACGTAATTCTTTCTTAAATATCGCTAACATTCTTCTTCCTCCTTATCTTCTTCTCATTCTGTGCTTGATCCGTATTTTCAGTTAATTCTAAGAAGATATCTTCAAGCGACATTACATTTCGCTCCATTCCAAAGATTGGGCAATCTGCCTTTACCATCGCATAGAATAGAGCTTCTCTAATATCGACCGCTTCCTTTGTCTGTATAGTAATCTCTACTAAATCCTCTTCTGAGGCGGTATTATATGTCGTCTTAACAATTCCTTCAACCGTCTCTAATGCTTTCTCTATATTTTCTTTTGTTCCTTTTATTATCGCATGTACTTTATTCGCACCCTCCATATGATTGGACAAGTTTTCTGGAGTATCACTAACAATTAATTTTCCCTTATTGATAATCATTACTTTATCACATACTGCACTGATTTCAGACAGAATATGAGAGCTCAATATAATTGTGTGGTTTTTGCTCAAGTGCTTTATTAAATCACGTATCTCAATAATTTGTTTTGGGTCTAAACCTACGGTCGGTTCATCTAATATCAGTACTTCTGGATATCCCACAATCGCACCCGCAAGCCCAACTCTTTGCTTATATCCCTTTGATAAATGTTTTATTAAACGTTTACTAACGTCTTCAATCTTCGTCATTTCCATAATCTCTTGAATCATTTTAGCACGTTCACTCTTTTTCACTGCCTTAATCTCTGCGATAAATTCAAGATATTCTACGACTGTCATATCAAGGTACAATGGCGGTATCTCTGGTAAATATCCTATCTTTTTCTTTGCTTCAATTGGTTCCTCAAACACATCATTTCCATCAATTGTTACAGAACCTGATGTTGCTGCTATATAGCCAGTAATCATATTCATTGTAGTTGACTTACCTGCACCATTTGGCCCGAGAAATCCAAGTATCTGCCCCCGTTCAACTGCAAAACTCAAATCATCTACTGCGAGATGATTTCCGTATCGCTTTACTAAATTCTTTACTTCGATCAAAAGTAACTCCTCCTTATTCAATGGAAATAAATCCCAGCCCTTTAGTCAATAATGACCTTAGTATAGAATAAATAATAAATGCGAAAAAACTGTGAACGTTTATACGTTTCACAGTTTTTTCACATTTAAGTATTAAATTATTAAAGTTATATATTTTCTATCTGCCAATCAATCGGTTCAATACCATGTTGTTGTAAAAAATCATTTGCTTTAGAAAATGGTTTGCTACCAAAAAATCCACGATATGCAGACAACGGACTTGGATGTGGTGCTTCTAAAATTAAATGGTTTGGATTCGTAAGCATCTTCTTCTTCATTCCAGCAGGTCTTCCCCATAAGAAGTACACAATTGGCCTATCCTGTGCATTTACAGCTTGAATCACTGCATCCGTAAATGCTTCCCAACCTCTTCCTTGATGTGAGTTTGCTTGATGAGCTTGTACTGTAAGTACTGTATTGAGTAGTAACACTCCTTGATCTGCCCATTTTTTGAGATAACCGTTATTCGGAATATAGCAACCGCAATCATCGTTTAACTCTTTATAAATATTCTGAAGTGAAGGTGGTATATCCTTCTGTGAAGGCAATACAGAAAAAGACAATCCATGTGCCTGATTCACATTGTGATATGGGTCTTGTCCAAGCAAAAGCACCTTCACTTTACTTAATGGCGTAAAGTGAAAAGCATTGAAGATATCCTCTGCTGGTGGATAGATAATTTTACTTGTATATTCCTCTTTCACAAATTGATATAGTTCTTTATAATATGGCTTTTTGAATTCCTCACCTAAGGAATCAATCCAATCATTCGTAATCATTGACATCTGCATTCCTCCAATTTTAATCTTATGTTATAAATTCCAGAACATTGTCCTTTAAGTTATGACTACAATACACAAATTATAAAAACATGTGTAGAAATCACCTTATAATAAATACAAACTATAATCTTACGCTTACATCTTTATCTCTAAGATATTGTTTTACTTCATTGATTTCTAACTCTTTATAGTGGAATAAAGAAGCTGCAAGTGCCGCATCTGCTTTTCCTTCTGTTAACGCATCATAAAAATGATCCATTGTTCCTGCCCCACCAGAAGCAATTACAGGTATTGATACATTCTCTGATACCGTTCTTGTTAGTTCAATATCATATCCATTCTTCGTACCATCACAGTCCATACTTGTAAGCAAAATTTCACCTGCTCCAAGTTTATTCGCTTCCATTGCCCATTCAACTGCATCAATTCCCATATCGACACGTCCACCGTTTTTAAATATGTTCCAGCCACTTCCATCGGCTCTTCTCTTTGCATCAATTGCAACAACAACACATTGACTTCCAAACTTCAAAGCTGCTTCGGATATTAAATTCGGATTTTGTATCGCTGCAGAATTCACAGCAACTTTGTCTGCTCCTTCACGTAGAATTACTTTAAAGTCTTCTACTGATCTGATTCCTCCACCAACTGTAAAAGGAATAAATACGGTTTCTGCCACACGACGTACCATATCAATCTTAATTGTTCGAGCATCACTTGAAGCAGTTATATCTAAGAAAACAAGTTCATCTGCACCAGCTTGCCCATAAGCATAACCAACTTCTACAGGATCTCCCGCATCTCTAAGATTAACAAAATTAATTCCTTTTACAACTCTACCATTATGCACATCCAAACAAGGGATAATTCTTTTTGTAAACATAGCCTACTCCTTCCCAATATTAGCAAAATTCTTAAGTATTGTTAAACCAACATCACCACTTTTTTCAGGGTGGAACTGACAAGCATATACATTGTCTTTCTCAACGGCAACATCAAGTGTTGTACTATAATCTGTTGTCGCCGCAACATCTTCAGCATGTCTTGCACGTAAATAATAGGAATGTACAAAATAAACATAGGAATCTTGCTCTAACCCTTTAAACAACTTTGAATCTTTCATAAAATGTAGAGAATTCCAACCGATATGAGGAATCTTTAATCCTTCCTTATCAGGAATACGAACAATTTCACCTTCCAATATAGATAATCCTTCTACTCCCTCGGTCTCATCACTTCTTTCAAATAGAAGCTGTAATCCAAGACATATTCCTAATAAAGGTGTCTTCTTAGCCACTACTTCCTTAATCGTATCAACTAATTGGTAATGATGTAATTTCTCCATTGCATCTCCAAAAGCACCAACCCCTGGCAATATTACCTTATCTGCATTCTTAATTTCCTCATGGTTACGTGTAATAATTACCTCTTCACCTAGATGTTGTAATGCTTTCTCTACACTTTTTAAATTACCAGCATCATAATCTATAATAGCAATCATATTCTTTCTCCTTCCATCCCACTTCATTGTAGTAGCGTATTAAACTGTCATAAAATAGAACTGTGGCAAGATAAATGAATTAACGATTCATCCTGCCACCCCTTCTATCTTTTCTTAACTGTTACTAACTTCTCTGCAATAGCAAATACTTCATCACTGTATGCCTCTTGATCTTCAATCGCAATAATCTTTTGAGCACTTACTTCATCAAGATTATACTTTTCTGCTAACTCTTGAAGAACTTGTTCCTTTACGTACTGTAAATCAGATTTAACACCTAATTCACTTGCTTGCTCTAAGTACACATCATATTTTACAAGACCATTTAATAAAGAATTCAATGCTTCTGCATAGTATTGAATCGCATAGTAATTATTATATGACTCAATTTCTTTATTCACATACATGATTGTCTTTATCTTTTTCGCTAATTCTTCATCACTTTTCTTAACATCAATACCGCTGATTTCTTTATATGCCTTTGAATATTTTTTCCTTGCAAGATAATCTTCGGCTTGCTGAATACTTGCTGAATAAGAAAGATTCTTTGTTCCAACAATAATCACAACTGCTAACAATGCAAACGCTATCAGTACAACTGCAGCACCTTTCTTGTTAATCTTACTATGATCTTGTTCCTCTTCAACTACTTCTTCCGTTTCACTCTCAGCTTTTTCCGCTTTCTTAGCTGCTTTCGCTGCTACCTTAGCTTTCTTTGCTTCCTCTTTACTTGCTTTCTTAGCTGCTACTGCTGCTGCCTTTTGTTCTTTCTTCGCTTCTTTCTCTGCTGCCCTAGCTTCCTCTAATTCTTTTTCTTTCAGAAACGCTTTCTCTGTTTCTTCATTTTCAACATTAGAGAATAATTCTTTGAATATACTTCTCTTATCCTTTTTCTCTTGTTTCGGCTTCGGTATTTCTTGTTCATTATCAATACCATCTTCACCATCAACACCATAATTGGATACTGCTCCAAGAACATCAGCGAAGATATCACCTACATCCGATGTTTCGTTGTCGGCCTCATCTTCATCCTCACCAATTCCATCAAATATACCTTCAAATCCAGGGATACTTGCATACAAATCGTTACTTTCTTGAACAGGTTCCTCACTATGTACTTCCGATGCCGGTGCTACATCCATATCCGTATTGTGCTCTTCCTCTTCCATAAAAGAATCTAACGCAAATGGTTCTTCACTGGATTCTTCTTGCTCCATTAATGCATCTACGGAGAAAGAATCTTCTTTTTCACTTTCTAATGCATCTAATGAGAATGGTTCTTCACTCTCTTCTTCACTTACTAACAAATCTAGCGAGAATGGTTCTTCACTTACATCTTCACTTATTAACGAATCTAGTGAGAATGGTTCTTCATTTTCATCTTCACTTATTAACGAATCTAACGAGAATGGTTCTTCATTTTCATCTTCACTTATTAACGAATCTAATGAGAATGGTTCTTCATTTTCATCTTCACCTATTAACGAATCTAGTGAGAATGGTTCTTCGTTTTCATCTTCACTTACTAATGAATCTAGTGAGAATGGTTCTTCATTTTCATCTTCACTTACTAACGAATCTAGTGAGAATGGTTCTTCTTCATACGTATCATCAGATGGCATATCGAGTTCTGAGACTGCTTCCATTGTAGGTGCGACTTCATCTTGTATACCATACTGCTCTAATAAGTCACTTGTTATGCTGTCTAGCTGAACAGATATTTCATCTGAATCATTATTTATCTCTCTAATCGGATCAATTGTCATCTCCTCTGATGATATAAAACTGTTCTCATCATTATTCGGATAACTAGTATGGGAATGCATAACAGAATTAAGCAGTTCTTCTAACTCTTCGTCACTCTTTATTAAATCTACGTCGTCAAGTGCCTTACAATCCGAACACATTTCCTCCGTATCTGCAATTTCTGTTCCACAAATCTTACATTTCCCCATCTATCCACCTCCAAACAAATATTATTCCTTCTTATATTACCACATAAGTCGTTATTTAACAACTAAAACGGACAGGAATTAAGGTGAATTTTTGCTGATAAATAGGCACTTTTTCGGTTTTTGTTACTAATTTACTAGTTTCAAAAACTCATTTGCCGTCATAGCAACAGCCATCCCTTTTCCTTTAATTTCCTCTGACAATTGTGGGAATTCATGATTGACACGAATTAAAAATGCCTTGTTGTTAAGAAATGCATTCTTTTCAAAAGGCCAACGAATTAATGAAGGTAATGTAAAATCAGCTTCTAATTCTATTAATAATAGTTTCCTATTAAGAGTACGCGATAACCACTGCATATAATTTTGCCACTGTGGTAGATAACCTTCTTCCACATACGTTTCAACATTTGCCCGCACATTACATGTTAAAGGTTCTTTACATTCATTGCAATAAGGAAGATAATCTTTCATATTGCCACCTGCTTTTACTTCTTTCATAATCTGAGGTAATCGTTCCATAAAGTTTTCTACATAATCATTATTGGGCTGAATCTCATGTGTACATGATTTACTACACTGAAATAATCCTTCGTTGCCACAAGGCATTACCATCTTGCTTTTGTCTAAACCAGACTGCATAATTAACTCACTTGTATTCATAGAAAGAATAAAATAATTCTTATCTTTTAACAATTCACCAAGCTTAGAATACACTGGCAATGTATTATGCTTATTGAAAGAATTAACTAACATTTGATGTATCCACTCAACCGCTTCATCATCACGTAATTCTTCTTTTAATTCTGCTTTTCCACTAATATTCCATTCTGCAAGTGGTTTATAAATCTCTTCTTCTGCAAAGTCAGTCACGTTCTCCATACCTAGCCCACAACCAACTAACACATATTCCGCTTCTTCTATCTTACTTTTTATTACTTCTAACTGATTATACATATATTCCTCACGTAATTCTTTACTGCAAAAAAGGTGATGTTAATTTGCAACAACACCTTTTTTATTAATACATATTATTAAATTATTAATTTATCAACCGCTCCAACAAGTTTACCTATTTCAGGTTTTGTCAATTGCATATTAGCTCCTAATGCTTCCCCTTTTCTTCTCATTTCATCATTTATTAATGAGGAGAAGATAATTACAGGAATCTCTTTTAATTCATCATCATCTTTAATTAACTTCGTTAATCGATGTCCATCCATCTTTGGCATCTCAATATCTGTAATGATGCAGTGAACTTTATCATTAATGATTCCCTTTTTCTTAAATTCACTTAATTGCTCCCATGCAGCTAATCCATCACTGAATTTCGTAATGTTTGTATATCCAGCTTTTGTTAAACTGTCAAAAATCAATTTGCTTAACAATGGAGAGTCCTCTGCCATTATAATAGGTGCATTGTTTCTTTCTCTTTCACCAAGATGTGATATATCTGAAATACGTAGACCTGTCTCTGGATTAATATCAGACACAATTTTTTCAAAATCAAGAATAACAATTAACTTCTTATCAATCTTAATAATACCAGTAGCAATTCCTGCTCCAACTGAATTAACTGTCTCATCAGGTTTGATAATATCTGCCCACGACACACGATGAATTCCAACAACGCCATGTACATGAAATGCTATGTTAAGCTGGTTAAAATTCGTTACGATATACATATCTGTTGCAGTGTTTTTTGATGGAGCTAAATTAAGATTTTTTGCCAAGTCAATAATAGAGATAACTTCATCTCTTGGCATAAAGATTCCTTCAACACATGGATGTGCATTGGGAATTGGTGTTGGCTCTTTATAAGATAAAATTTCTTTTATCTTAGCTACGTTAATACCATAGTAGTTTTCCCCTACTTTGAATTCAAGAATCTCTAACTCATTCGTTCCACTTTCTAATAAAATTCCAGTTTCCATAATCTATCCTCCACTTTATATATTCTAATGCTTTTCCCTCTGATACGCTATGTATATAAGTATCGTAACCATCTAGTTACTCAGCTATGAATAGTTATAAAATATCCTAATCTTATTATAATATAATACCCTCCAAAATACAAACAAAAATAATCCTTTTATATAAAAAAGACTATTATTTAATACCATCCACTTCAAATTTATTCACAAAAAGGATATAACAAGCCTTTTGTAAAAACTTATTATATCCTTTTCATTATATTACTAAATTAAAACCGATATTATTTCATTACCATATTCTTTTTAATTTACTTCTATTGTTAGTGCATCAACAATATTTTCTTTCCTAACCTTCCTAGAAGAATATAACATGGCAATACCAACTACAGCAAACACGATTACAATTCCAATAATATAGATCTGATAAGGGAATGCATAATATTTATTAAAATTATAACCCACTCCCTTTTTAATCCACAATGTCATTGCAAGACTAATTGGCAAACCAAATATACACGCTTTTACACCATACATAAGGCTTTCCATTCGAATCATACGATTAAATGTTTCTGGTGTCATACCAATACTTTTAAGCATCGCAAACTCTCTTCTTCTTAATGCAAAACTTGTTGAAATCGTGTTAAATAAATTTGCAACACAAATCAAAGATATCAATGTTATAAACCCATAGGCAAACACAGAGAATACTGTCGTAATCTGATTATTTCTTACTACTTCCATTGCTTGATTATAGATACTATAATTCGATTGAAAACCATTTTTTAAGAATACATCTACAATCGCATCTTCAATATTTTTCACATCGTTCGTATTCAAGTAATAGACACAATATACATCATCTGCTTCCTTAAATTGACTCAACTCTGAAAGTGGCATAATAATCGAAACAGTTCCACCAAGTCCCATAACTGAAACTCCAAGAGGACGATTCTTTGTCACTAAATCAAGTTGAATATCATATTCTCCAATAGTAATCGTCTCTCCTTTCTTAATGTTCAACTGCTCGATATCTGTCAAACTATATCCCCACTGCTTTACCTGTTGATTAATTAATGTTCCATGAATGCCTTCTGACTCTATGCTTTCTCCAACCATCTTCTCGTATTCAGCATCTGGTATAAAACATAACACTCCTACAAATGCAATATCACTTATATCCGCATATGTTTCATTCAGCTCCGTTTTATATTCCTCTGTCATCCTATCCCTAATTTGATCTTCCTCTATTATTAATTGATCACGTAATGAAATAACTGAATTTCCTTCTGTTACACTTGGAAGTTGCTCAAGATGCTCACTAAGCTCCGTCATTTCTTCCTTATCAATATTCATCACTATAGCATCATACGACTTATTTCCAATTGAAAAGTTTACAGATTCCTTTAGATAGTACACATAAGAACCTACACTGATAAACAAACTAAGACTTATTGCTAATGAGAATACTAATGCTCGGTAATGCTTTCTATTTCGTCTTAGATTCTTAACAGCTAAATCTCCTGAAACACCTAACATCTTCTGTGTCAATCGTGAAGTCTTCATATGTTTTGCACGTATCGCAATATTTGTTGATTGTCTAATTGCTTCAATTGGCGTAATCTTAGCTGCCTTTCTTGCTGGAAGGTATGCTGATATGAAAATTGTAATAACCGAAAATAAAACTGCAGACGCAATCGATTTCATCGAAACTACTACTTTAATTCCAACTTGCGTCGCCACAACATTCTCTAATATTGGCTCTAATATCTTAAATGTTGTCCACATTCCTACATATCCCGCAATAACACCTAATGGAATACTTATCACCGCAATAACTGCACCCTCAAACAGAACTGCATTTCGCTTCTGCTCCCTTGTAGCTCCAATACTTGAAAGCATACCAAATTGTTTACTTCTTTCATTAATCGATATTGCAAATGAATTATAGATCAGTGCAATTGACCCTACCATAATAATTAGAATCAGTATTGTTGTACAGACCTGAATCATCTTGTTATAGCTGTTCTCGTATCTGCTTACCCCATATAAACGTAACAGATTATCTTGATACTCAATCTGTTTTTCGCCTACATTAGCATGTTCTGCTGCTAACGTCGCTTGCTTATATATCGAATTAGACACTTCATTCATAAAGAGACTAGCCATCCGTGTTTCATCTTTAGCCATTCCATTAACATCTAAGAATGTAATTGCCTCTCTTCCTGGTGAAATAAAGGATTCATTTGATTGCATAATTCCTACAATTGTATAAGTCGCTTGCTCTCCTGTTGACTCCCATGTTTCTTTTTCTTCTTCAGAAAATCCTTCCCCATAATATTGCTCATTTTGTCCCAATTCTTTCTCTACGCCATCTATTTTTGCAAAACGTTTTCCATACTCCATTGTAATAGTATCACCAATTTTGTATGAACGCTCTTTATTACATGCAATTTCTTTGCTAACTATAATTTCCCCAATTTGTTCTGGTATTCTTCCCTCCATCACTGTCATTGGAAGTTTATCAAATGCTGCTTTATCATATGCCTCTACATAAATATACGGCTTTTCCACCGTACTTGTATCTTTCCACTTGCTATAGCCTTTGATTTGCGTATAGAAACTAAATTCCTCATCCAGTTCCTCTAACAATGTATCTGCTTGTGTCTGTGTAACATTATTGTAGCGAACATGCCATGCTCCTTCATGCTTTATCTGAATGTTTTGCAGATACGTTGTAAATGTTAGTGCCGCTGTCGATACTGCTGTAATCATTGCAACAGATATAATAACTCCTAATATTGTTACTATTGTCCGCTTCTTATTTGCTTTCATATGCTTCCATGTGAGGCTGTTCATAATATTCATATTATCTGCCTCCCACATTTGCAGTTCTTATCACTTCATCCCCTGCTATTTTACCATCTTCTATCGTAATGATTCGATCTGCTTGTAACGCAATTGATTCATCATGCGTAATTACAATCAATGTTTGATTATATTTTCGATTAGAGAGTTTGATTAACTCCATGATTTCTGTTCCTGTTTTTCTATCAAGATTTCCTGTTGGCTCATCTGCTAACATAATCGCTGG
>NZ_JAVBNS010000197.1:0-2553 GCF_031551385.1 Anaerosporobacter sp. | reverse complement strand
CATCCATAAAGAATTTAAAACATTCTTCTTCATCTTTTAATGTTAATACCGCCTCGAATAAATGATTCATTTCTTCATTCCTAATTTTGTCCATTATAATTACCTCATTTTCAATTCCATTCATATTCAGAACCGCAATGCGGTTTTCATAATTTGTACTTATTTATATAACTCTTTAGTTTTTCTGGATAATAATTCATTAGTAATTCTTCTGGAAATCCTGTCTGTTCTACCAATTTCATTGCATATTGATTGTTTGCAACCTTATCAACCGAATGTGCATCACTGCCAATAATAACCGGAACTTCATATTGCTTACATAATTCCAATATCTTTAAATCATTCTGTTCGGGGTCTGCACGAAAACTTCCGGGTGTCAAAGAAGAATTGTTAATCTCCAATAAAGTCTTATATTCTTTGGCTGCCAGTACAATTTCCTCATAATTTAATGGAACGCGACTGTCATCCGGATGACCAATTATATTGATTAAAGGATTCTTAATTGCTCCGATTACTGCTCTTGTATTTTCTTCGGTCGTTCCTGAAGTATATCCTATATTATTGTGTACACTTGCAATTACTACATCCATTTCCCGCAGCAATTTCTCATCCATATCAATATCACCATTATAATTGATGATATTCAATTCCACGCCCAAACACAATTCTACTCCTTCTACATTTCTACATGCGGTTTTCAGATTCTGAAAGTAAAATTCATGACAGGTTCCCGGCATGGTCATCGAGTGTTCCGTAATTCCTAATATTTCCAATCCTGCTTCTGCAGCAGCATGTGCCATTTCATTAATTGTATTGTATGCATGGCCGCTTGCCACTGTATGGGTATGCATATCTAATAAATATTTCTTTCTGTTATCCATGTTCTTCTCTCCAAACATCTATTTATTACACACTTTAAACTGCTAAATCAAACTACATAATATACTATCACTTTTTTCTCAAAAATGAAACCCATTTTTTATATTTGTTTTCATGCAGTTTTATTCGACTGATATTTCGATATCATAATTGTAATTTTGATTATAGCGTTGGATAAGTGCGTCTGGATTCAAATATCCAAGTATAACATACCATCCAAGTAAAATCAGTGCACATAGTGCGATTGCCGGTAACTCTTCTCGTAACATACGGATACCGCAGATAATGATTACAATTGCCAGATAAATTACAAACCAAGCCGATATAACCCTTAACCATGTTAATCCATATGCATCAATGTAAAGCTTTAACCGTATAAATCCAGAGAAAAGCATAACACCAGTTAACCCCAGCAATCCAGCCAATAGACCAGAAATGATTTTGTTTTTTGATCCGTATTGAAAAAAAATACCATATAAAAACAAATTAATAGCGCAGACAGTGACCGTCTGTACAAAGCCCTCACGCGCATATTCTGAATATGTCATAGCGTTAGGAAGACCGGTTCCAGCAAAAAGATATGTAAATTGTACTATACAAAATAAAATATAAAGCAACATTACTGAGCCTATAACAATATAGCAGATAAGAGAATCAATTTGCAATATTGGTCTTTGCTCGCTCTTTTCCTTTATTCCAAACCCCACATTCCATATAAATGAATAAAACAATGCAAGTGCAAACACAATCACAATGATATGCATAATAAGCGAGCCAAAATAGAATTTACCAATTATTTGCTTGAAATAATACCCAAACACCTGATCCGCTCCACTAAGCAATGGAATAATTACACAAAGCAGTGGCAATGTGATGACGATTCCTAAGATTGCCTTCTTAATATTGGATTTATTGCCCCCAGAAACAAGTGAATCCACCACTCCAAGCAAAGAAGAAATACCGGAAAATGGCTTGATAAACCATCCTCTAATCCAACCAATTACAATCTTTCTCGTATCCTTTAGCTGGTAATTCCCATGTATAAACTGCGCATGAGCCATCAAAACAGCTGGAATTACCAGATAAGTCAAATTGCGGAACTCTTGATTAATAGAATTGTCAGTAAAAATGAATTGCCATATACAAAGAAGCGCACTACATCCTGCCACATACCATAGAACACGGTTACAAACAAGCCTTTTCCAATAAAATAAATAAAACATTACAAGATAACATAGCCAAAATATTCCTGAAAATATAGAGATATTACCACTCCCAAGAAAAACAGGTGAAAACATTAGCTGATCAAATAAAATACCAATTAGTATTGCAATTGGCAGCAATAATTTCTCAAGGGTTGAGTATTCCTTTGTTTCTAATGGTATTTGGTTCGATTCAATGTCAAGTTTTTCATTCATCATCTTCTTCTCCTTCCACATATTCCAAAATATCGCCCGGTTGACAGCCAAGCTCCTTACAAATACGGTTAAGCGTAGAAAACCGTATTGCTTTTCCTTTTCCGTTTTTTAGTATTGAAAGATTGGCCTGTGTTAAATCAACACGAGTTGCAAGCTCCGAAAGACCGATTTTTCGTTTAGCCATCATCACATCCAGATTAATTACAATCATTTCTTTCCTCCTTGCTAGATAGTCAAATCATTTTCTTCTTTATAT
>NZ_JAVBNS010000276.1:0-7599 GCF_031551385.1 Anaerosporobacter sp. | reverse complement strand
TAACTTCCATCATAATAGCAAGTGCCATTTCTCTCAGATCCATTTCTTTAGTCACGATCTCTTCTTCCTCCAAATAATATAATCAAACGAAGCAATTGTAGTATAGATGCTGCTGCCGCCGCAACATAGGTAAGTGCTGCTGCACTAAGCACTTTCTTCGTTTGTGCTACTTCTCTATCTGCTAATATTCCTGTACTAGCAAGAATCTTTACCGCACGGCTTGATGCATTGAATTCCACTGGCAATGTCACTAATTGAAACAATACCGCTGCACAAAACAGAAGGATTCCAATTGTAATTAACGTCTGCGACCAACCAAGAAACACACCTAGTAATATAAGTGGCCATGATAGCCCTGCTCCAAAATTAGCTACTGGAACAAGTGCGGAACGCCACTGAAGTGGTGCATATCCTTTGTTATGTTGAATCGCATGTCCACATTCATGTGCTGCTACACCGATTGCTGCTACCGACGCATTCGCATATACACTATCTGACAAGCGAAGTACTTTGCTTCTTGGATCATAATGATCAGTTAAATTACCACTAATTCGTTGTATGGATACATCATAGATTCCTGCATTGTGCAATATTCTCTCTGCCGCCTGTGCACCAGTTAGTCCTGACATACTTCTCACGCTTGAATATTTTGCAAATGTTGATTTCACCATAGCTGATGCTAATAAACTAATTACCATTCCTATTATAATCAAGATATACGTTGGATCAAAATAATAACCATATGGCATTTTTATCACTCCTTTCTTTGTGACTAGCTTGGAACTAGCTTGTGACGCAAAACTTTACTACTTTTATAGAGCGTATTCGCTGCCGTACTCTAACACAAAACACGCTATGCACCTAAGGACTTCTAAGTGTGTACGAGAATGTATTGAAAAGGGTACGGAAACGCCTTCGATTCGGCATCCTGCCTCAGCTCAGGCTGGCTCGGCGTCCTTGCCGAGCCTTCCTAGGTTGTAGATGTACACACTAAGAAGTGCTTTAGGTGCTTCGCTATCGTTTTGTTGCTAGAGTACGGCAGCGAATACGCAAGGTAGGTTGTGGAGTTTTGCGAGTCAAGGTTGTTGATACACTAGTATAAGGTAAGTAAGACAATGAATGAATATTCGATAGAGTGCGTTTATATAACTCCCTAGGCTGTGCTCCCAAAATGCTTGTACTGGTCTACACTCTACATTGAGCGAAGGATTCCAAGTAGGGCAATGCATTTTTAGATATGTCCAATATTCAGTAGCAACATTCATTGTCAGTACTGCTTGTACTCTTTAACACCCACATCGCTACTCGCGAAATCTAATATCTCTTTATCCTTAAAAAAACGCTTTCTGTAGACTATTATACACAGACTATTTTTCATAGACTATCCTAGTTTCGTACCTTTTTCAATCGTAAAGCCACGTAGAAATGATGATACATCCATTCGTTTTTTGCCTTCTAGTTGAATTTCTTTAAGAGCTAATATTCCATCTGCTGTCTTCACATAGATGGCATCTTTTGTCACATCTACGATTTCGCCTTGTTCTCCGTCATATTGCTTTTCGATTACTTCTGCTTCCCATACCTTTAATGTTTTACCATTTAGAGAAGTATATGCACTTGGCCATGGGTTTAATCCGCGGATTAGGCGTTCTAGTTCTTTTGCTGTTTTTGCAAAGTCCATTTGGCCTAATTCTTTTGTTAGTCTTACTGCATAGTTTGATTTTGAATCGTCTTGTTTTTCGCGTACTACATTGCCTTCTTCGAACATCTTTAATGTTTCGATTAATAAGTCAGCTCCTGCTACAGCTAGTTTATCGTGAAGACTTCCACCTGTTTCTGTACTTGTAATTGGTACTTCTACTTTGCTTATCATATCGCCTGTGTCAATACCTGCATCCATCTGCATGATTGTAATGCCAGAAACAGGTTCGCCATCAATTACAGCCCATTGAATTGGTCCTGCGCCACGATATTTTGGTAGTAATGAACCGTGAACACACACACATCCATTGGTTGGCATATCTAGTAATTTCTGTGGTAAGATTTGTCCAAATGCAGCTACTACGCCGATGTCTGGTTGTAATTTTGTAAGTTCTTCTATTACACTGTCTTCCCTTACTTTAATTGGCTGATATACTGGTATGTTGTATTCTAATGCCTTTTCTTTGACTGGTGTATATTGAACTGCTTTTCCTCTTCCTTTTGGCTTATCTGGTTGTGTCACTACTCCAACAACTTCGTGACCTGCTTTAATAATACTTTCTAATGTAGCTACTGCGAAATCGGGTGTCCCCATAAAAAGAACTTTCATTCCCATTCCTCCTACTCTTCTTCTAAATCACTTGTATTGTATAATTTTCCTTCAACCTTTTCTACATACATATGTCCATCTAAATGATCGATTTCATGACAGAACGCTCTTGCAAGTAAGCCTTCCCCTTCAAGGATTTGCTCTTTCATATTACGGTCTAATGCTTTCACTTTAACGTAGTTTGGTCTTGTAACAATACCAACTTTACCAGGTAAGCTTAGACATCCTTCATCACCTGTTTGTTCTCCATCCATTTCAATAATCTCTGGATTAATTAATATAATTGGACTATCTGCCTCCATAGAAACATCGATTACTACTAATCTCTTTAATATTCCTACTTGAGGTGCAGCAAGACCAACTCCTTGTGCATCGTACATCGTATCTAACATATCGTCTATTAATTCTTGTGTACGGTCATTCATCTCCGTAATTGCTTTTGCAGTTTTAGTAAGTACTGCATCTCCCATTGTTCTTATATTTCTAATTGCCATTTTTATCTTCCCTTTCCTATTTGTAATTAAATTAATAACTATTCATTGGATTAAAATCAAATTGAACACTGCATCCCTTAAAGATAGCAGAATAATCAATAAATCCTTCCATGAAATTCTTTAAATCTTTCAAATATATATAATCCATATGTTTCATATATAATACATATCGGTATATATCGTTTACTTTTGCAACATTTGCTTTCACAGGTCCGATAATTTCCAAGTCTCCTGTTTCCATTTTCTCTTGTGACATACTCATCTGCAATTTCATCTGTTCCTTATAATCAAGCACTGCCGCCTTGAACAAGTCTGCTGCCTTTGCAACCATTTCCTCATTCTTAGATGTTAGGAATGCCACTAAGATATTCGATACTGGTGGATATTTCATTATTGTTCGAAACGCAATTTCACTATTATAAAATGTCTCATAATCATTATTCGCAGAAGTTATTACACTATAATGTTCTGGATTGTATGTCTGAATAACGGCTTCTCCATTATCCTTACTTCTTCCCGCACGGCCTACTGCCTGTGTTAGTAGCTGAAATGTCTTCTCAGCCGCTCTATAGTCATTGGCATATAAGGATAAATCAGCCGCTAATATACCGACTAGCGAAACATTTCCAAAGTCATGCCCTTTCACAATCATCTGTGTTCCTACTAATATATCCGCTTCCTGATTGGCAAAAGCGGATAGGATTTTTTCATGCCCTTCTTTTCCTACTGTTGTATCCATGTCCATTCGAAGAATCCTTGCTGTCGGAAACTCTTTCCTTGCCATCTCTTCCACTTTCTGCGTTCCCGTTCCAAATGTCGCTATATATGGCGAACCGCAGCTTGGACATTTCTTCGGCATCTCCTCGTCATGTCCACAATAATGACAAACTAACTTTTGATTTTCTTTCCCATGATGATACGTCAAAGATACATCACAATGCGAACATTTCATTACATGACCACAGCTTCGACAAGAAACAAAACCTGCGAATCCTCTTCGATTCAGAAACAGCATAATCTGCTCCTTCTTATTCAATCGATCATTAATTAACTCTTTTAACTTTTCACTAAAGATAGATTTGTTCTTCTTCTTTAATTCTTCCCTTAAATCTACTACATAGACATGAGGTAACTTCGCACCATTTATTCTATCCTTTAATTCATATAGCTTGTATTCACCATCTTTAGCTCTCTTATATGCCTCTAGTGATGGTGTTGCTGAGCCAAGCACGACACTTGCATTTAGTAGATTAGCTCTATAGATTGCTACCTCTCTTGCATGATACTTCGGTGGCATCTCACTCTTATAACTACCTTCATGTTCTTCATCTATAATAATTAACCCAAGATTCTCAAACGGTGTAAACAGCGCAGACCTTGGACCTATCATAATATCAATATCACCTTGTTTTGCCCGCATATATTGGTCATATCGCTCTCCCTTTGATAACCTCGAATTCATAATCGATATTCGATTACCAAACCGTTTATAAAACCGCATTACCGTCTGATAAGTTAATGCAATTTCTGGGATTAGCAATATTACCTGTTTTCCTTTGTTTAACACATGCTGTATCATCTCCATATATACTTCGGTCTTACCACTACCTGTTATGCCATGAAGTAAATATGTTCTTCTAATTCCATTATCGTAATCATTACAAAAATCATCTGCAATTTCTTGCTGCTTCGGCGTCAATACAGCTGCCTTTTGTAATGATTGCTCATTCTTAATTGGATTACGATACACTGTCGCTGCTTTCAGTTCAACAATTCCACCCTCTACAAATGCTTGTATCGTAGGTCTTGTTATCCCTAATTTATTAATTGCTGTATCATAATCTAACTCTTTTTGCTTTAACAATAACTCCATAAGGCGAATTCTTGCTTTATAGTTCTTTTTTCGCAGCTCTATCAGCTTATCCGTTGCCTTATCTTGCTCTAACAGTAACCGTATGGTACGTTTCTCAACTGCTTTCACTGTTTGCTTTACAGGCAGAACAATTTTAAGTGCATCATTTAACGTAGCTCCATAATTATCGCGTATCCAAGATGCTAGTCGAATCAAATGAGATTCCATAACAAGTGCGTTATCTACAACCTCATCAATCTTTTTAATATAAGATACATCTATACTTGGCGTTTGCGATAAAGAAATGATATATCCCTTAATAATACGATTCGCTCTACCGAATGGAAACTTAACTAAAGAACCAACGACTGCCTTCTCTTCAAGATGCTCTGGAACTGCATATTGATACGTCTTATCTAGGTTCTCATGCGAGATATCCACTATAATGTCTGCATATATCACTTCTTTCACCACCTTTATCTATATCGTAACAAAACAATAATGTATTCTATTGCTTTATTGCACTAACGATTTCATCTGTATGCATACCTCTTGAGCCTTTTACTAAAATGGCATCGTTTGGTTTCAATATTTCCTTTAGATAGCAAACAGCCTCTTCGTTGCTTGCAAATGAATGTACGACAATATTTGCTTTTGCATCTTCAATCGCTTTCACAATTGCTTTCGCTTCATTTCCTATCGTTACTACTTCATCTATATTCTTTGTCGCAATATATTCACCAACACTATAATGCGAAGAATACGAGTGCTCTCCTAATTCCAATACATCTGCTAACACGGCAACCCTACGATGAACATCTTCAAGTTCAAGTAATACATTAATTCCTCCACGCATAGAATCTGGACTTGCATTATACGTATCGTCAATGATTGTAATGTCATTCGCTTTCACAATCTCTCCACGCATGGCAAGTGGTAGATATTCCTTCAACCCTTGTTTTGCAACCGATGTTTCAATTCCTAGCTTATTCGCAACTGCAATCGCTACTAATGCATTATATACATTATGTTCTCCAAGTACTTGTAACTCTATTTGATTTTCTTGTACATTCTCTTCCTGTAAACCGTCATGTATGTAAAAATTCGTTTTACCATTGCTTACTGCAACATCTGTGGCATGATACATACAATCCTCTTTACATCCAAATGTAACAACATTTGCCAAGCATAAACTCTTATGCGTAGCATCGCTCACGTCAATTTTATTACAATTGTGTGTTTTTTCTTTGTCAGATAACTTAAGAAAATCTGAATACGGTAAAATTTGCATCAACATGTCATCTGTACCATTTACAAAAAGACAGCTATCTTCATCAAATTCGTTCATAATATTCATCTTCTCTTTACGAATATTTTCACGAGATCCAAGTTGACCAATGTGTGAAACACCAATATTCGTAATAACTGCATGGGTAGGTTTTGCAACACGCGCTAACTTATCCATCTCATTTGCTTCGCTGATTCCCATCTCAATTACTGCAACTTCATGGGTATGGTCAATTCGAAAAATAGTAAGTGGCAGACCAACTTGGCTATTCATGTTACCAGCTGTCTTTAGCACACGATATTTTGTTTCAAGTGCAGCAGAAACCATCTCTTTCGTTGTTGTCTTTCCAACACTTCCTGTGATTCCGATTACAGGAATCGTAAATTTACTTCTATAATATGCCGCTAGATCTTGTAATGCTTCCTTCGTATCATTTACACGAATAACTGCTTGATTCTCTTTTACAGCAGATAAGTCCTGTTCCACACTTGCAATAATTGCTGTCGCACCCGCTTCTATTACAGACGGAATAAATGTATGAGCATCCACACGTTCACCAACAATCGGAACAAATAAAGTCCCTTCTTCCACCTCTTTTGAATTCGTGCTTACTGCATGAATCTGTAAATCAGCCTTACCACAAAGTAGTTCTCCTTTTGTTGCCTTTACGATTTCTTCTATAGTCAGTAATTCCATCTATATAATTCCTTTCCACTCTTTATTCTAGTCATTTGCAAATCTTACTATATTGTAACTATTCAGAATTACATCTTTCAAGTTACAATATATGTCTTACAACTTCTCTGTTAACATATACCATAGCTTTATCTTAATTACGTTTCTCTGCAAGTATGCTCTTTATAATTACCCTTTCATCCATCGGATATTTAACCCCTTTGATTTCCTGATAATCTTCATGGCCTTTTCCTGCAAGTATAACGAAATCACCCTCCATGGCATATTCCATACAATATCGAATCGCTTGCTTACGGTCAGGAATCATGACACTTCTGCCTTTTCCTTTCTCTACTCCAATCTGAATATCACTTATAATATCCATCGGCTCTTCATATCTTGGATTGTCTGACGTAATAACCGTCAAATCCGCCATATTGGCTGAGATTTCTCCCATCTCATATCTTCTAAGTTTCGAACGATTTCCTCCACAGCCAAACATACATACAATACGCTTTGGTTCATATTCCCTAAGTGTAGTTAATAGACTCTTTAAACTCAACGCATTATGAGCATAGTCAATCATAAGAAGATAGGGGTCTGGCACTTTTACAATCTCCATACGACCTTTTACATACACATGGTTAAGTGCCTCTGCAATCTTATCTATTGGTACAAGAAGATGTCTACACAACGCTATTGCCGTTAACGCATTATATACATTAAATACACCTGGTATTGGTAACAAGACAGGCATATCAAGCTTTCCATTTGCATGAAATTGTATTCCTAGCACATTCTTTTCTTGATATGTTCTAATATCCGCTGCATATATATCTGCGTTTTGTGACAGACCATAGAATTCCACTTCGCAAGTGTGTCCCTCTAATACTTTCATGGCATAGGAATCATCTTGATTAATAATCCCCTGTTTGCATTGTTTAAACAACTTGCCTTTACATCTTATGTATTCGTCCAT
>NZ_JAVBNS010000295.1:0-3532 GCF_031551385.1 Anaerosporobacter sp. | reverse complement strand
AGTGTAATTTGTAAATGTTTAAACAATTATGATGATGATTAGTGTATTGAGATAATTCCAAGGGAATATACATTAATTTATTTTTGTATATTCCCTTTTTTTACGCAAAGTGAGGAGTGTTATTTTGAAAGAAGAAATGATTGTAATTGACAATCACTTAGATGAAATAAAAATCGTAAATCCGCGACAAGCGTATTTGTATATAAAAAACGGATTACAACCAATTCGTTTAGAAGCAGGATATAACGATAAATTAGTTTACGTGTTTTCTCGTTCAAAAAGTGAACCATTTTTTGAAAAATGGAGAAATCATGAATTGACATAAAAGGGGTGACATATATGAATGGACGCAATAACGAACTTATTAGAGCTTGATATCATCTCCGTTCTATTTGGAGTTTTCATTATAATTACTGCTACTGTTTCAATCGCTACTGTCATTGGAAAACTTTCAGAAGTTATTGGAAAACCTGTTAAATGGGTTCGTAATAAGAATGAAGATCACGAACTCTTGATAAAAACTGCTCAGAATCTTGATGCTTTGCAAAAAGACTATACCGAAAGTGTCGAACAGTCCATCCGCCATGACGATATGATTCGAAACGATCTAGAAAAACTGACTTCCATGTTTATCGATAAAGAAATCAACGATTACCGATTATCCATTCTAAATTTCAGTACAGACTTATCCAACGGGAAAAAAATCTCGCGAGAAAATTATGATTATATCTTCAAAGTATACGAGAAATATGAAAACATATTAGAAAACATCGGTCAGGAAAACGGTCTTGTAAACGAAAGCATTCATTATATTCGTGAAAAATATCACGAGTCTTTAAAAGATGGCGAGTTTAATTTATAGAAAAATCACTGTATATAAAAGGAGGAACGAAAACAATGATTACACTTATAAAAATGAAATATAAAGAATGGAAACTAAAACTTGCATTTCTCACAATGGTCGAGAATGTAGTAAGAGAAAAAGAAAGCATTATTAAATTGGCAGGGAACTTATACACGACTCTGAAAGATGTTCCTATGGAAGAACTCCAGAAGGAATTTGTTAGTGTGATAGCGAAATTGGTTCATGAAGATAATAAGAGTGAATAGGGAATTGCGAAGTAGTCAAATATATCGAAAATTTCGCAATTCCCTATTACAACAAAAAAGCGAAAGGAGATGTTGAATGAAATGAATAGCTCCCAAATAGTATTACAGGCAGTTTTAGATTCAAGCGGTATTGGAAAATCAGACATCGACAAAATTCAAAAACGTTTGGATAAATATCCTTTACATTTAACTGCCGATTTAAATAAAAAAGAGTTATTAAAAGCGGTCAAAAAAGTTGTTCCTGAGTTGGAAAAAGAGCTTAAGAATGTTACTGGGATAGATATAGCAATTAATGATAAGGCAATAAAAAGGGCTATTAGTCAAGTAATTAAGGATGAACGACGGCTACAAGCTGAACTTGATAGAACTATTAAAAAAGCTGAAAAAGCACAAAAGAAATTCGAGAAAACAGGTGCAATTCAATTTTCTATTAATGACAGTGCATACTCTGCTCAGATAGCAAAGTTAAAGGCTCAATTAGAACAATATAATGTATCCGTATATGAAGCTGAAAAAAGAACAAAAGACTTGAGTTCAACGCTTTCTTCTATCGATACATCATCAAGCAAGGGGTTAGCTTCTGAATTTAGTGATTTGGAGAAGCAAATAAAAGCGGTTGATGAGCAGGCAGAACAGGCACAGGGTTCTCTTGGTAATCTAAATAACATAATTACTACTTTGTCACATAAAAATGCTTTAAAAAATCAAATTTCCGATTTCAAACAATTAACCTCTGCTGCCAAAGACTTATCTCCCGAAATAGATAACGTATGCGATTCTCTGGAAAATTGTAGTGATGTTGATTTTAGTGATGTACTAGATGGACTTAGCGACATTTCAAACCAAATAGCAGGCACTGGACAATCTTCAAATTCATTTGGTGGTTTCCTACAGGATGCAGTTGACACACTTTTAGAATTTCCTAGCGCTAGTTCTATCATTCCCTCCTCAGAAGATATAATAAGGGATATGGTAAGTTCTATCTATGATATCGATACTGCAATGACAAGTCTGCATATGGTAACAGATGAAACAAGTACCAAGTATGATCAATTCCTCAATGGTGCAACTTCAAAAGCCCAAGAACTCGGACGCTCTGTTTCTAGTTTAGTAGAGCAAACTACAAACTGGGTGAAATTAGGCTTCTCCCTTGATGACAGCGCAAAACTCGGTGAGTACTCTTCTATTTATTCCAATATTAGTGGAATTGATGACGATACCGCTATAAACAATATGCTTACAGCAATGAAGGCAAACATACATGCCTTAATACATGGAAACATGTATATAGAATATATTTAATTGCAGGTAATGCCTTAGAGCCTTACACCACAATAATCGGGAAACCAGATTATGAAGGTTTTACAACGTAAGGATTGGCTGTTCATGCAGCAAAGTACCCTAACGTATTCCGTAGACCATACGGTACTTGAGACGAGGGTAAATGTTCAACGACCAGATTCATGTCGAGTTTTGGACTAGAGCGCGATTGCTCTTGGGAATAAGGGTGGAAATCCCGAATATCCAAAACAATAATCGTAGGGCGCAATTGCAAATGGCGTGGGTGAAATCCCCTTAAATCGAAAAGGTATACTCTCAGCACGTAATGGTGGAGATGAAGAAATGGTCTGTTCTTATATGAAAATATAAGCTATTACTAAGTAATCCCGTCTAAATAAAAATACTTAGTAATTTATAAAGTTTTGCGTACTTTATATAACACAAAAGATTTAACATAGAAGCTACCGACAGCATTCAAATCATTGATAAATTAAGTGTTTTAGGCAGTCAATACGCTGTTTCAAGTACGGATTTGGGAGCTGCATTATCCGAGTCTGCTTCCACTCTTGCTTCAACAGGAAACAGCATTGATGAAACATTAGCTATGATTACAGCTATGTCCGAAGTAACGCACAGTGCAAGTGAGTCTGGTGACGCATTGAATAGTTTGGCAATGCAACTTCGTGGATATGATGAGGAAACAGGGGCATATAGCAAAAATATAGCAGAACTCACTACTTCTATCGCTCAATTAACAGCAACCGCAAGTACACCAAGTGGAATTAGTATCTTTACAGATGATACGGAAAGCACGTATAAGTCAACCTATCAAATTATGAAGGATATCTCTGCTGTTTGGGATAGTATGAGTAATAAAAATCAAGTTAAACTACTTGATGTATTAGGTGGAAGCCAAAATGGGGATAATGTATCTGCTTTGTTAGGCAATATGTCACAAGCACAAAATGCACTACAATCATCCATATATTCCACTGGTTCAGCATATGCGAAGCAAGAGGAATGGCTTCAAAGTCTTGAAGGAAAAGTACAGCAATTTCAAACTGCTTTTCAGGGATTATCTCAAGCAGTAATGGATTCTGATTTTCTGAAGGGGTTGGTTGATACTGGGACTGGTCTTATT
>NZ_JAVBNS010000083.1:0-2509 GCF_031551385.1 Anaerosporobacter sp. | reverse complement strand
AAGAATCCGAAAATACAGAAAATAACGAGGAAATTACACCAATTTCCGAATAATTTAGTATTTTTACCGCATTAAAATAACTGTTTAAATTTATGATAATGAAAAAATTAGTGTTCACAGTTGCATTATGCTTTGTTGTAGGGATGACATTTGCTCAGAAAAAGGCTATTAGTGCTGCTAAAAATGAAATTAAAAGTGATAAGCCTAATATTGAGGAAGCCAGAAATTTGATCAAGGGGGCTATGGAAAACCCTGAGACAAAAGACAATGCTGAAACTTATTATGTAGCCGGTTTAATTGAAAATAAACAATTTGACATTGAAAAAATCAAGGAAGCATTAGGCCAAAAACCTAATGACGCTGTAATGTACAAAAGTTTAGGAGCAATCTTACCGTATTTTCTTAAGGCAGATCAACTTGATCAATTGCCTGACGAAAAAGGTAAAGTGAAACCTAAATTCAGAAAAGACATGAAATCATATCTTTCTGCCAACCATCCATATTATCGTAATGGAGGAGTTTATTATAATGATCAAAAAGATTTTAAAGAAGCGTATAACTTCTTTATGACTTATCTTGAAATCCCAAAACTTCCTATGTTTGAAGGAGATAAGTTAATGGCTGCTTCTATGCAGGATTCTGCATACCTTGAAATTAAATATTATGCAGCAATTATTGCATCTCAACTAGGTGATGATGATGGGCATAAAAAAGCAATTGCATTGTATGAAAGTCTGAAAAATGAAGGTTTCAAGCAAAATGAAGTGTATCAATATCTTTGCTATGAATATGAGCAAACAAAAGATACAGTTAATTTGGTGAAAACTCTTAAAGAAGGTGTGAAATTATTTCCGGACGAACAATATTACTCGCTTAGCTTGATTAATCAATATATCTTTGCTAATCAGAATGATGTAGCTATTGAATATCTGAATGAAGCAATTGCAAAAAAACCGAATGATGCTCAATTACTTGATGTTCTCGGACGCATTTATGAAAATAAAGGAGAGATTGAAAAGGCTATCGGATATTTCCAAAAAGCATTGGAGATAAATCCTAATTATGATGAAGCTCAGAGAGATATGGGACGTATTTATTACAACCGTGCAGTTGAAGCTCAGGCTGCTGCAAGTAGTATTTCTGACAATAAATTATACAATGAAGCAATTACGAAAGTTAAAGATTTGTTCAAGCAAGCTTTACCATATTTCGAAAAAGCTCACGAATTGAAACCTGATGATAGAGAATGTATGAATACTTTGAGAAGTATTTATTATGTCCTAGGTATGGGTGAACAGTTGGAAAAAATTGAAAAAGAAATTAATGGCAAGTAATTGCCATTAATTAAAAAAGCGCAATAAAAAATACCGCCAATTTAGGCGGTATTTTTTATTCAATATTGTTTAAATATAATTACTATTATGTTTAATAGTAAGCAGAAGTAAAAATTTCATGACCGACTTTGATATCTCTTTCAAAGCTATTATCTTTGTTAAAAAAATAAATTATGGCAAAAACCAGAACAGCATACGTTTGTAACAACTGTGGCAATGATTCTCCGAAATGGCTCGGAAAATGTCCGGTTTGTAATGAATGGAACACTTATGTGGAACAGATTATAGCTCCTAAATCAAATTCAGGAACATCCTTACAACATTCTCACGAGACTCCGGCGTCCAAGCCCCTGTTGTTGAGCGAAATAAATACTAGCGACGAGATTCGCATGAATCTGATCGACGAAGAATTTAACCGGGTTTTAGGCGGTGGATTGGTTCCCGGGTCCTTAGTTTTGATTGGCGGAGAACCAGGAATCGGAAAATCAACTCTGGTATTACAAACAGTATTGAGGCTGACAAATTATAAAACATTATATATCTCCGGTGAAGAAAGCGCTAAACAGCTGAAATTGAGGGCTGAACGTATCGGATATGATAATTCTAAATGCTTAATTGTTTTCGAAACATCTCTGGATCAGATATTTACACACATTAAGAATACAACTCCGGATTTGGTCGTAATCGATTCTATTCAAACGGTTTTTATAGAAAATATAGAATCTTCTCCGGGAAGTGTTACCCAGGTACGGGAATGTGCAGCTTCTATCCTCAAATTTGCCAAAGAAACGGGTACCCCTGTCCTACTCATCGGACACATCAATAAAGAAGGCAGTATTGCAGGGCCTAAAGTACTGGAACACATAGTGGATACAGTCCTTCAATTCGATGGAGATCAGCATTATATGTACCGGATTCTCCGAAATATCAAAAATCGATTTGGAAGTACTTCTGAATTAGGGATTTACGAAATGAAGCAAAATGGTTTACGTGAGGTCAGTAATCCTTCCGAATTATTACTAACCCAGAACCATGAAGGTTTAAGCGGGGTTGCTATTGCAGCTGCTGTTGAAGGTATTCGTCCATTTCTAATTGAGACACAGTCACTTGTGAGTACAGCTGCTTATGGTACTCCGCAACGAAGCGCTACCGGATTCGATATTCGCAGGATGAAT
>NZ_JAVBNS010000177.1:0-5161 GCF_031551385.1 Anaerosporobacter sp. | reverse complement strand
CTTGTATCATCATATTAGTCATTAATATATCTTACTGCCTTTACAGGTGTACGATAATACATATTACTAATCTTAATACCACTTCTTGGATTACTTGCATGGATTACTTGACCACCACCAATATACATAGCTACGTGGTTAATTCCGCCACCATTGCTATAGAATACTAAATCACCAGGTTTAACGCTTGAAGTAGGAATTGTTCTACCACTTGCAGCTTGCGCACGTGATGTTCTAGGAATGCTATAACCAAAGTGTTGATATATTCTCATTGTGAAACCAGAACAGTCAGTACCACTTGTTAAACTAGTACCACCCCATACATAACGGTTTCCTAAGAATTGTTTTGCATATGAAACCATGTTTGCACGAACAGAAGATACACCATTTGTACCTGCTTCTACTTCTTCAACAAACACACCTTTTGCTAATTGGTAAGATAAGTCTACATATTCTTTTGCTACATATCCTTTATCATTATCGATTACAACTTTAACCCATTCATCAGTTACTTTTTTAACTTCAAGTTCTTCACCTTCCGGAACTAAAGTTAAACAAGTTGATTCTTTATCTGCTTCTTCACGAACCTTTAAAGTCGTTGTGTTAACAGTTGCAACAATCATACCAACTTCTTTTGCAAGTTCTTTCGCTTTATCACCTGTTACAAGGTATTCGGCTGAAACATATCCAGTAACTTTACCAGATTTAATCTTAGCCCAACCATCATCTGAAATACTATAAATCTCACATCCAGCATTCTTAGGAAGTTTACCAATAATCTTTTGGTCTTCACCTGGACCTTTACGGATGTTAAGATAATTATTAACATTTGCAATACCTAAGTTCTTATAATTAAGAGTAATTGCATCTTCTTTTTCTTTCTCTGTTGCTTCTGCTTCTGATTTTACTTCTTCAGGAGCTTCTTCTGTTATTTCATCTGAAGTGTCATCTACAGCGATATCCTCTGACCCAGTTTCTACCTCAATATCAATATCTTTCATTAATGCACCAGCAAAAACAATTTCCTTTGCTGAACTCTTTGAAGAATAGTAATCATCTAAAGAAACAGAAATACCCGCTACTGGTTCTTCTGTAGTATAGGAAACTGCACTCATTCCAACTGCGCTAACAGCGATTGTAACTGCTCCTGCAATACAAAGTGTTGAAATTTTAAGCACTTTCTTGTTAAAGTTCATATTACGCCTCCTGAACGCTTCTCGCTTTGAAACTTTCGAATCGTCTATTTTTATTTGTTACGTAATTGTTAAATTTATTACATGGATATTATACCAATACGTATCAAATTTGTCAACTCTATGTCAAAACTTTTTAAAATCCATGCCAAGAACGTACATTTTTACCATAACCAATAATTTACTAGGACTAATGGACTACATAAATGTTACGAAATAAATACATAGTTTTTATGCGTTCTTCCTGTATTTCATTCCCAATTTTTCCAAACATCAGGCTCATAGCCTACAGTTGCTTTTTTCCCATTTCTAACAATCGGTGTTTTGAATAGTTTCGGATTCTCTAATAACTTTTCTTCCTTATCTTCTTCTGCAAGGTATTTGATTAATAGATATGTCTGTTGGTCTTTTGTGTTTTCATCAATTAGCTTGTCCATACCACCAACTGCTTGTTTAACACTATTGTACTCACCTTTACTCATTCCCTTTTGTGCCATATCTATAAACTGAAAAGCGACTCCTCTTTCCTTAAAATAACGCTGTGCCTTCTTTGTATCAAAACATTTTGATTTACCAAAAATCTGTATATTCATCAATAAACCCATGCATATCACAAACTTTCTTATGATACTGCTCAAATAAGTATGGTTGAAAGAATCAACGAGCTGCATGATTCCTTTCCTTTTATTTTCTTTCAACATGATATCCCATATTGTTTTAATTATACGGAATATTGGTTTAGAATGCAATAAAAACGGCTATAAAGGTACTTGGAATAAAACAGTAACAAAGAAACTGCTGAACTAATAAGTAGTAACCTATTAATTCAGCAGTTAAGCAGGAGATATATAAACACGCACAAACAAACATTATATGATAATACAGATTAATCCACCATTACTATCATTAATAACCTTCTGTAATGTCTCTTGAAGCTTCACTTGACTTTCATCATTCATATTATGAACCTTATTATTGATACCCTCATCAACAAGCTGTTTAATGGATTTACCAAATATATTCGTATCCCAAATTCCTTCTGGTTCTTCCTCTGCACTTTCTTTAATGTAGTTAATTAAATCATTTGCTTGCTCTTCACTGCCGACAATTGGAGCAATCTCTGTTTCGATATTAGCACGAATCATATGGATAGAAGGAGCAACTGCTTTGATTTTAACACCATATTTGTTACCATGTTTAATTACTTCTGGCTGTTCAATGGATATCTCGTCACGCATAGGGGTAACAACACCATAGCCTTTATAACGAACTTCCTCCATAGCATTACCGACTTTAGAATATTCATTCTTCATCGCTGCTAATTCACGCAATGTGGCAATGAGTTGATACTCTCCTTCAATTGGTGTACCAATAAGGTCACTAAGAATCTGGTAATAGTATTTGTCATCGAAATCTACGAAAATCTTAACGCTACCATCTTGCATTGATACTTTGTCAATCTTACAACGTTTTATGTATTCAGAATTGCATTGCACATTTTCTGATTTTGCGTCACGAACAAGACTAATTTTTTTCATAATCTCTTTCACGCCATTAATCAAATCCAGTTTAAGCCAGTGTGATTGTGGTAACATCTCAACCCATTTTGGAATGAAGAAATCTAATTCTGCAATTGGGAATTCATTAAGTATCGCTTCCATAATTGCATTGATATCGTCTTTTCTTAACTGTTCACAATTCACAGGCATAACTGCAACATTATATTTTTCCATAAGATTCCCAGCAAGTGCTCTTGTTTCATCAGAATAAGGTTTGTTCGTATTAAGTAGCACAATAAAAGGCTTATTGATTTTCTTTAACTCCGCAATCGTTTTCTCTTCCGCTTTCATATAGTTCTCTCTGGATAGATCACCAAAACTTCCGTCTGTTGTAATCACAACGCCAATCGTCGAATGATCACTAATAACCTTTTGTGTTCCTAGTTCTGCTGCCTGTGTGAAAGGAACTTCGTAATCAAACCAAGGTGTCTTAACTAAACGTTCTTGCTCATTTTCTATATGGCCAGATGCTCCATCTACCATAAATCCAACGCAGTCAATTAAGCGAATGTTCACTTTTGTTTCCTCTGATAGATTAATTTGTGCCGCCTCTTTGGGAATGAACTTTGGCTCTGTAGTCATGATTGTTTTGCCAGCCGCGCTTTGAGGTAATTCATCAATAGCACGTTCCTTACTATGTACATCTTCAATATTCGGAATAACTAGCAAATCCATAAACCGCTTAATAAATGTTGATTTACCTGTTCTAACAGGACCAACTACACCTATGTAAATATCACCGCTTGTTCTTTCCGCTATGTCTTTGTAAATATTAAAATTTTCCATGTCAGTGCTCCTCCTAGATTTAAGTGAATGGATACCATTTAACTCATACTTAAAATTTGTAATATATTCATATATTATGCAAGGATTACGTTTTTATGATAAGTATCTAGGAGGATTTCATGAAATAACATAAATTCTTTTGAATTAACCTCTGAAAACATGAGACAAGTTCTTTAATCTTTGATATCCACTACGTAGCGGTTTTGTCAATCGAATAGAGCGGGAGGTCAATAATTGATCCAATTTCTTTTTTAACTGTGTATTATTACTTTTTAGTTTATTCATCATTCTGGCATCATTTGCAGTTGATAATAGATATTCTAATGTTGATTTCTTAATAACAATATAATCTTCATCTGCTGCCTTATTCGTGTGGTCTATAATACAAAGAGATTGTCGCATCTCCGATTTTAGCTCATAATATCTAGGAATCACACACTGTTCCGGTGATAACATAAATATACCCGACTTTAATATAGTAGATTTTCCATCTAGTTGAACTTCCTCCATACCGATAAGATACATTCGAATTCGTTCACTAAGTGATAGATAACCCATCTGTTCAAAACATTCTTCTTCATAACTAGCTAAGATTGCCTTCCAGATTGGATGCCCTTTTCGCGCGCCAAAGAAACCTGTTGATATCGTAGTTCTATCTTCAAATCCAATAACGCTCTCGTAACATCCAAGCCCATCTAACGTGTCTAATAAGCTCGTATCTTGTCCAATATAGTATCCACCTGTTTTTACAATGGATTTTACAGCAAAGTATTCTTCAACAAATTGAAAATTCCCCTCAGAAAATGCTTTTTGTACAATAGCATTTTCTGTTATATGACATGTCATAGAATTTAATAGATACCGATTTCCAAGCTCTTTAAAACTATTACCCTCTGGCAACATAATATGTTCTTGCGTATCATCTTGATGAAATGCACCGATATATAAAATTCTTGGTATCGCATCCACTCTAAGATTTGAAATGCTTTCGAACAGATTTGACGATGATGGATATACCTCTGAAAACAAATTACATCGTATAGAATTTTTATATTTCTTAAAAATAGGCAATATTTGATTACTATATAACCAATAGTTCTGTGTTAGCTGTATTAATTCCAATCCTATTCTCGTGAATATATATTCCCATTTGTCAATTGCGCCTTGTTCAAAGTGTTGTTTTGGAATACGCTCTCTTTGCAGTCGTATACACCACTGTAATGTCTTTTCAATTCCCATAATAGACGAAGCAAGATTGGACTCTTTATATTTGCATATAACTTGGGACTCTTGTAGTATCTGATGGAAAAGAACAGCATTACAACTATAGATACCATCACAAGAAGATATTATCCTTAATGATAATCCATATGTATTCCAAATGTTTGTATCTATGAAATTTTGCTCACTTTGTCCTGCTTCTAGTTGAACAAATTCCTCTAGTTTGCGTCTTCGAATAATTTTATTAAATAGAACGAGTTCTCCTTTTAATATATATTTATAAGAAATGTCATCTGCTTGTCGTTTGTCTTTGAGTCCAAGCAAAGAACCATTTTCATATTGCTTATAACCACCATATACAAGATCTAATTCCTGTTCTTTCGTTGCTTCCTCATATAAAGT
>NZ_JAVBNS010000229.1:0-7011 GCF_031551385.1 Anaerosporobacter sp. | reverse complement strand
ACAAAATCAAAATATCCTGGTGTATCTAATAAATTAATCTTTGTGTCTTCCCAAACAATCGGTACAACTGTAGTACTAATTGAAAATTTTCGTTTTATCTCTTCTTTATCATAGTCACTAATCGTATTGCCATCTTCTACCCTTCCTTGGCGACCTATCATTTTCATTGTATATGCCATCGCTTCAACTAAAGTAGTTTTACCACAGCCCCCGTGACCTAATAACACAACATTTCTAATCTTGTCTGAAGTATAAATGTCCATAATATGTTACCTCCCTATACTCAAATGTTCTTGCTGCTGTATAGCAAAAACATTATTAGTCTATGTGAATATTGTACTAAATATATCTGTGTATTACAACCTTTTCTTGCAAATTAACCAAACAATTTCTTGTATTCCTTCAAATATTTTGTAAGTTACATGCATATTTTCAACTTGTAGAACATAGTCATAATAGTTATCTATTTACCGCGTTAAAGTTTAACGCTTTAAAGCATTGACATTGGCAATTTTATGTTGTAGAATAACAACAGCGAATTTAACAAAAAGACGTCCGTATTAAAAATACTATCAGAGAATGGAGATTATATATGATTATTGTAATGAAACCAAATGCTTCTGAAGCATCAATCAAAAACCTATTAGATATCATCGCAGTTAGCGGTTTAGAAGCTCACTTATCTGCCGGAAGAGAAGTTACTATTATTGGTGTTATCGGTGATAAATCAAAATTATTAGAACAAAATCTCGAAATCGCACCAGATGTAGAGAAAATTGTTCCTGTTACCGAAACATATAAATTAGCAAACAAGAAATTCCACCCAGAACCTACTATCGTTAATGTCGGTAATGTTGCTATTGGTGGCAAAGACCTTGTTATTATGTCTGGTCCATGTGCAGTTGAAAGTCATGATCAAGTTCTTGAAACAGCAATCGCAATTAAAAAAGCTGGCGCGCAGATTCTTCGTGGTGGTGCTTACAAACCAAGAACTTCCCCTTACGCTTTCCAAGGTCTTGAAGAAGATGGTCTTCGTTATATGAAGGAAGCACGTGAAGCAACTGGTCTTCCTGTTATCTGTGAGGTAACAAGTCTTGAAGCTATCGAAGTTGCTGTAAAATATGTTGATATGCTTCAAATTGGCGCACGTAACATGCAAAACTTCTACTTACTAAAAGAAGCCGGTAAGACAGGTATTCCAATCTTGTTAAAACGTGGTCTTTCTGCTACAATTGATGAATGGTTAAATGCATCTGAATACATTATGGCAGAGGGTAATAAAGATGTTGTATTATGCGAGCGTGGCATTCGTACATTCGAAACTTCTACTCGTAACACACTAGACATTAGTGCAGTTCCTGTTATAAAAGAAAAGAGCCATTTACCAATTATCGTTGACCCAAGTCATGCAACTGGAGTAAGAAACTATGTAAAACCTCTTGCCAAATCTGCTATTGCAGTTGGTGCGGATGGTCTTATGATTGAAACACATCCAAACCCAGCTACTGCTGTATCCGATGGCCCTCAATCACTTACATTCCCTCAATTCGAGGAGCTATGCGAAGAGCTTAGACCATTTGCAGCTCTTATGGGCAAAACATTATAAACATTTGGAGGATTACGTATGGAAGACGTTACTGCTGGCTTTATAGGCTTTGGCTTAATTGGAGGATCCATTGCTAGAGCTATGAAGCTTCGACTTACTAACACACATATTATAGCTTTTAACTATTATCAGGATCGACCAAATACGAACCTTGAAATGGCACTTGAAGACGGAACCATTGATCTTATATCAACTGATTTAGCAAAAGATTTTTGCCAATGCGATATCATCTTCCTTTGCTGTCCAGTATTAACTAATATACAGTACTTAAAAGAATTAAAAAGCATTATCAAACCAACTTGTATTATCACGGATGTTGGTAGCGTGAAAGGTAATATTCATACCGCCGTTCAGGAACTTAATATGAATCCTTACTTTATCGGCGGACATCCAATGGCTGGTTCTGAGAAAACAGGATATGCTCACTCA
This sequence comes from Anaerosporobacter sp., assembly GCF_031551385.1. Classification (GTDB taxonomy): domain Bacteria; phylum Bacillota; class Clostridia; order Lachnospirales; family Lachnospiraceae; genus Anaerosporobacter. The sequence continues at coordinate 4,976 of NZ_JAVBNS010000229.1, read as the reverse complement.
AGTGCTGTTATACTTGAAAATGCTTACTATGTTCTAACACCTTCAGAACAAGTGGAGCAAAGCAAAATTGATTTTCTATACAATTTAGTAAAAACAATTGGTTCTCTCCCATTAATCATTGATGCTGATGAACACGATGATGTTGTTGCTGCAATTAGTCATGTACCACATTTGATTGCTTCAAGTTTAGTTAATATGGTTAAACAAAGTGATGACCCCGATGAGAAGATGCGCCTTCTAGCTGCTGGTGGTTTTAAAGATATCACTAGAATTGCTTCCTCTTCTCCTATCATGTGGCAAAATATCTGTTTAACTAACACAAAAAGTATTCAAAAGTTTCTTGAGCGATACATAGCAACTCTTACGGATTTTGATAAAGCTCTTTCTGATTGTGATGAAACTGCATTATATGATTTCTTTGAGACAGCAAGGGAATACCGCGACAATATTCCTACGAAAAAAGTTGGTATGTTAAAACAAGTTTATGAAGTATATCTTGATATCTTCGATGAAACAGGTGCGATTGCAACTATCGCCACTATTTTAGCTAGTAATAATATTAGTATAAAGAATATCGGCATTATTCACAATCGTGAGTTCGAAGAAGGCGTACTACGCATCGAATTTTATGATGAAGAAGCGTCACTTGCTGCCGTTACACTACTTGAAAAATATCGTTATAACATATATAAACGTAAATAACTATATCAGATTTCAAATCAGTAAAAGCTTTTGCAAATCGAAAACCTCTTTGGTGCTCGTATTTGCAAAAGCTTTTACTTTTTATTCTTCTTCTGGATTTTGCATCTCAATAAGCTGTTCACTTGTAATCTGTTCATTCGTTGTCAAATAAGATAACGCACGTTGATGATTCTGTAAATGCATTTTCGTGTATGCACCACCAAATTCTCCATCAATCGTCCAAGAAATTTCTTCCTCACATGTAATATCCAAACTAGATGCATGGAAAGAGTATATGAATTTATCCTCAAGATCTCTTATCAATAATGCATTTACAATATGTTGTAGTTCTACGATATTCTTAGGTTGTTTAATTAGCGTAACTTCAAATTCTCCATCATCTAATCCTACATCTTTCCCTGTAATACCTTTGAATCCCCCAACAGAATTTGCATTCGTTACCATTCCATAGATTAGCTCATCTTCAATAACCGTATCATCATACTCCACTCTTACATGATAGGATTTTACTGTAGGCAAACTCATAATTCCACCTAATATATAGGCGGCTCTACCAAATAAATTCTTTGTTGTTTGTGGCGTCTCATAAGAAACGTTTGTAAATACTCCAAATCCTGCAACATACGTAAAATACCGATCATTCAAAGAGCCTATATCATAAGCAAATGGTTCTCCGCTCACAACCGCCTCTGCTGCTTTCACCATATTCTTTGGTATCTCCATACTTGATGCAAAGTCATTCGTCGTCCCAGCAGGTAGATATCCAATTACAGGAGGGTTTGGGCATCCCATCAATCCCGAAGTCACTTCATTCAAAGTTCCATCTCCCCCCGAACAAACAACGATATCATAGTCTGCACCTTTTTCAGATGCCAGATTCCTCGCATCATCTCGTTCTTTAGTAGAATAGATTGTTACTTCATAATCCGCTCGAACAAACGTCTCCACAATATCCGACAATGAACTTTTAATTTTCCCTTTTCCAGCTTGTGGATTATATATAAATAACATTTTTTTCAAACGCATTCTCCCCCTTCCTATTCAAATATACTCGTTACTAATCATTTGTATTAATAAACATGGCATCTCCAAAACTAAAGAAACGATATTTTTCTTTTACTGCCGTATCATACGCATGCATAATATGCTCTTTTCCTGCCAATGCACTAACTAACATTAATAATGTTGATTCTGGCAAATGGAAGTTTGTAATTAATGCATCTAATACTTTAAATTTATACCCTGGATATATAAAAATCTCTGTATTTCCACTACTTGCTTTTACCATACCATTTTCATCAGAGGCAGATTCAATTGTACGGCAGCTTGTTGTTCCAACACAAATCACTCGATTTCCTTGTTTCTTTGCTTCGTTAATCTTCTTTGCTTCCTCTGGCTCTACTTGGTAGAATTCAGAATGCATATGATGGTTTAGAACATCATCTACTTTAACTGGGCGAAACGTTCCGAGCCCAACATGCAATGTAACATTAGCAACAACGACTCCCATCTCTTCAATTTGCTGCAACAATTCTTTCGTAAAATGCAATCCTGCTGTAGGCGCTGCTGCTGAACCTTCATATTTTGCATATACTGTTTGATATCGATTCTTGTCCTCTAATTGATGTGTAATATATGGAGGTAATGGCATCTGTCCTAACTGATCCAGAATTTCTTCAAAAATTCCTTCATAGTGAAATTGAATCAATCGATTCCCTTCCTCTAATACTTCTACAATTTCGCCAATTAGTAACCCATTACCAAATACAACTCTGCTACCTACTCTTGCTTTTTTCCCTGGTTTAACAAGTGTTTCCCATATATCATTTTCTTTTCTTTTGAGTAATAACAATTCTATCTTAGCACCAGTATCTTCTTTCTCGCCAATTAGACGAGCCGGAATTACTTTCGTATTATTAATAACTAAGCAATCTCCTTTTCTTAGATACTGTGTGATATTATGAAATACTTGATGTTCAATATCTCCCGTTTCTTTATTCAATACCAAAAGCCTTGAACTCGAACGATCCTCTAACGGATCTTGCGCAATCAATTCTTCTGGTAGATAAAAATCAAAATCTTTTGTCTTCATATTACTATCTCCATTCCTAACTGGACTTTTTCCATAAGCTACATTATAAGCCTTCTATCCTAAAAAATCCAGTAGGTTTTACAGAAGTTATAAACTTACTCTCTTATCTAGCATCCATGCAGTAGCTAGATATGCAATTCCTGCAATCGCTCCATAGTACATCGTGAATAGAATTCTTGCTTTTTCTTCGTCAAACAGTATATTCCCAAACACCATTCCTGCTACTTCATTTACTGCATAAAACATAACTATAAATAGTAAAACACTTATGATTCCTTGACCTCTTTTATTTGACAAAAATGTTGCGCTTAATGTAATTGATACATACGCTAACATCAGTACACAAATTCCTATTATTAACACTGCCATCAAAAGACTAAACAAATATCTAACATTTATATCAATACTCACAAAATCACGTAATATTGAAGTTATTGCCTCAATTGCATTTGAGAAACGTTTAAATCGAACCATCGCTACTGTTCCATCTGCTACATAGATACCGAAGAAACAAAGACCATATATAATAATTTGAAGACCACTCGCTAAGAGCTTTGCCCCAATTATCTTATAGCTGCTATTCGGTGTCATAAACAACATATAGCTGTTCTTTGTTTTCATATCCTGCGAAAATGTTACCACACTTTCAAGATAGAGATAAAACATTGATATAAATGTCACCATAATTAACCATACGCTTGCCGATTGTAATGAGTCACCATCTGCAAAAACCTGCCAAAACCAGAACAATTCAATTAACGCCACAATACCAAATATTACAAACTTTGATGTTCTCTGTTTTCTTAATTCATACTTAATTAAATTCCACATACTATTCTCTACTCCCCTCTATGCATATATGCTCTTATATAAATCAACAATTGAACTGTTCTTCTCTTCACGAAGTTGCTCTGCCTCTCCTTGCATGGCAACTCTTCCAGTCTTAATAAAGATAGCATAGTCAATTATCTTTTCTAACTCATCAACTAAATGGCTTGATATAATAAGACTTGCATCATCACTAGCATTCTCAAGAATCGTTTCGATAATTCTGTCACGTGCTATGATATCGATACCATTCAATGGCTCATCTAGCATATACAAATCAGCCTTACGTGACAATGTTGCTGCTATCTTTAATTTTGCTGCCAAACCCGAAGAAAGGGTCTTTGCCTTATCCTTTTGGTTTAGTTCCATACGATCAATCAAGTAATTATATCGTTGCATATCAAAATCAGCAAAGAAATCTTGATAGTATTTTCCTACATCTTGAATACTCATATAGCTATAGTAAAATGGTTCCGTTGGCATATATGCAACCCTTGACTTTGAATGTACACCTATAGGCTCTCCCTCAAACAGAATAGATCCACTTGTAGGTTTAATCAATCCTGCCACCATCTTCATCCAGGTAGTTTTTCCACTACCATTAGGACCTAACAGGGCATACACTCTGCCTTTCTCAATTTCAAGACTAATATCATCCACTGCTATTTTTGATAAATATTTTTTCTGAACATTTTTACAATCTATTAACATGCTCTTTACCTATCCTTTCTTTTTCCTTAATATTGTTGTTCAATCAAACGAAGTACATCTTCCTTCGTGAATCCAATATCTCTCATACTTTCAACAAATTGTGTCATCGCAGTCTTCGCCATCTCTTCTTTAATCGTAATTAATATCTCTTTATTCTCTGTTACATATGTTCCCAGCCCTCTCTTTGTAAAACATATTCCCTCAAGTTCCAATTCTTTATAGATACGGCTTACCGTATTCGGATTAATCTGATATGCAAGCGCAAGCTCCCTAGTTGACAGCATCTTCTCCCCCAATTGAAGTTTTCCTTGTATCAAATCCATCTTTATCTGGCGAATTACTTGAAGATAAATCGGTACTGTATTATCAAAAATCATTCTGCTCCTCCTTTCCAATTATTTTTGGCATTTGCGAAACTCAATTTTAGTTTTAATGATTAATTCGTATTATTCATACTGTAGCACATTAGGTTCACTAGTGTTTTAGTTCTATAGCTAGATAGTACACTCATATTCTGAAAATGTCAATAAAAATTTACATAATACGCCTAGTATTTTTCCTGTAATAATAGTAAAATGAGTGTATTATGAAGATAGGTTTACATTTCCAATTCAAGTAACACAAAAGCTAAACCTGTTATCCA
>NZ_JAVBNS010000233.1:0-2591 GCF_031551385.1 Anaerosporobacter sp. | reverse complement strand
TATTTGGTATACTGAGAAGACGATTCAAAATGGCTGGTCTCATGACGTGCTTGAATTTCAATTGGATAGTAATTTGTATGCAAGGCAGATTGAGAAACCTAAAATACAGAATTTTAATGGTAGATTGCCAGACGAACAGAGCGAACTTGCTGTAAATGAAGATGAATTTTATGTAGACCTGCTCTTTTATAATTTTAAGTTACATTGTTTTGTTGCAATAGATCTTAAGACTGGGAAATTTACGCCAGAAATGGCAGGAAAGATGAACTTTTACTTGTCAGCATTAGATGATATGGTAAAAACGGATTTGGACAATCCTTCTATTGGATTGATACTTTGCCGAAATGAGAATAAACTGGTCGCTGAGTATGCGCTGAAGGATATGAAAAAGCCCATAGGTGTTACAGAGTATAAACTGTTTGATGATTTACCAAAAGAATTACAAGATACAATGCCGTCAGTAGAAGATATAGAAACACGTGTCATGAAAAAATATGAGTGCGACTAATTCGGCACACGAGTGTGCCGAATTGAAAAAATGGTTTCACAAAAAAGTATAAATAAATTTATAGTATCCAAAAATGATAACATATCGGGAGTTATTGAACGTCCAATAGATGAACACATAAGAGCATATATTGGAATCCCTAATGGTTATTGCTATTAATGAAGAAAATAACTTCAAATTTAAGGAGATAAAGGAATGTATCCTTCAAGAATGAGTTGCCTATATGTGTCCCAAACCTTTGAAGAAGCTGAGAACTGGGGAAAGTTTTTTGCTGAAATAGGACGACCTACATATAGCATTGTAAAATTGGAAATAGAAGGTAATTCTTTTGTTGGGGACGCTACAAAATGTTTTGATGGACAATTAGATAAGCAGGACAATCTTATGCTCGCAGACTTGTATTGGAAGAATGAACCCGATAATGCAAGTGAGTCATCAATTTATGAAACCTTAGTTGATGGGAAAATTACTGTGGTTGAAATAGTAAAAGAAATAAATTTAAATTTATAAAGCTGAATAACGAAACTAAATAGATAGATCGGGTGTGTATCGCTGATTCTATTTTTCTATCTATGCGTTAATTTAAGATTAAATAGCATTTTTCAACAGATAAAAACCAAGTAGAGAAAAATAAATTTGAGAAGGTGACATTTATATATGCATAAATATAACGAATTACTTGATAACTTTGTAACGCAAAGTAGAGCTGTCTTAGAAAATAATCTTGTAGGCATATATCTTCATGGTTCTGCCGTTATGGGATGTTTTAATCCTAAAAAAAGCGATATTGATTTAATTATCGTTGTTAAAAATGATATTTCAAACAAATGTAAATCACAATATATGGATATGGTTGTTGAACTAAACAAGAACGCACCAGCAAAAGGAATCGAGTTAAGTATAGTGAAAGAATCTGTATGTAATCCATTTGTATATCCGACACCTTTCGAACTACATTTTTCAATAGCGCATCTAAATTGGTATCAAACAAATCCAGAGGAATATGTTGATAAAATGAAAGGTACGGATAAAGATTTAGCTGCACATTTTACAATACTATATCACCGTGGAAAATGTGTATATGGGAGATCGATCAGAGAAGTTTTTGGAGAAGTGAGTAAAGAAGATTATTTGGACAGCATATGGAATGATATTGCAGAGGCTTCGGAGGAAATTGTTGATAATTCTATGTATATCATACTCAATTTGTGTAGGGTACTTGCTTATAAACAAGATGGACTAATTTGTTGTAAAGCAGAGGGTGGAAACTGGGGAATGAAAATGCTGCCTGAAAAATATCATAGGATTATTGTAGAAGCATTAAAAGAGTATTCGGAAGATATTCCTTCAAAAGCGGAGGAATGGGAACTGAAAGAGTATGCGGAATATATGTTAGGGCAGATTGGATAAAGATAAAATTACGAATCTAAGAAAAGTGATAGGAAGAAAAGATTACAGCATATCTTCGCGCATTTGTGAAAGACGAACAAACTCATACGATTCAAATGGGACGTGTACTTACGCGTGAACATGGAGTTGCTATTATGAAAAATGGAGGAATTAATGGATAGTCTTAATAAAAAATATAACTTTATAAAGCATGAAAAAATTTGCACAGGAATGTCTGGAGATGTTAAATATAAAGTAGAGGATAAGAATGGAAGGCATTATCTTTTACGTGTTGCAGAAATTGGTGAGTCTGAATTAAAACAACATGAGTATAACTTAATGAAAGTTTGGAATAACGCAGAGATACCAATGCCAGAAGCTATTGATTTTGGATGCTGTAATGACGGAAAGAATGTATACACATTGTTAGAATGGGTAGAGGGGATAGAAGTACAGAAAGTGCAAAAAGAATTAGATAGTAAGGAACAATATAGATTAGGCAAAGAATCAGGAAATATTCTTAGTTTGATACATAATTCGATGGAACAAAAAATTTCAGATGAATGGTATGATAAGTACTTTAAGGTTATTGATGAAAGAATACAAGCATATATAGATGAGGATGAACATTTTGATGGTGATAGTATCATTCTGGAGTATTTAAAGGAAAATAAAGAATTGATAAAAAATCGAC
>NZ_JAVBNS010000126.1:0-4233 GCF_031551385.1 Anaerosporobacter sp. | reverse complement strand
AATCCCTCAGGAATTAATTTGATTCGCGCATTTGCAGGCCAAGGTATCAGAGTATGGGGAGCGAGAACCTGTTCTAGTGACAACAACTGGAGATATATAAATGTTAGAAGACTCTTTATATTTATTGAAGAATCTATTAAGGTAAACACCAGTTGGGTAGCATTTGAGCCTAATGATGCTACGCTTTGGTCAAGAGTAGAGGGAACAATTAGAGTGTTCTTAATGAACTTGTGGCGTAACGGCGCACTTGTAGGATCTAGGATGGAGGAAGCTTTTTTTATTAATATTGGCAGCAGCACCATGACCCCAGATGATATTAAAGAGGGAAGAATGATATGTGTTATCGGTGTTGCAACAGTTAAGCCGGCTGAGTTTATGATTTTTAGGATTGAGCAAAGGACGGAAAAGCTGGGGTAAAAGCTTTACTCGTACCGTGAATTAATATTCCTTAGCCAAACAGTCATAACCCCTTCGAATACTTCATACAATGTAAAAAAGTATTCTGAGGGGATTTCTTTTGAAAGATTATATTGAAGAGCGTGCCATTAGCATTGCTAATTATATTATTGATTACAATGCAACAGTAAGACAGACTGCAAAAGCATTTGGGGTGAGTAAAAGCACGGTACATATGGTAGTAACAAAATAGAACGGTTTTGGGTTAGGGTTGAATAAGGGATGGGATATCGATGTCGTAATAAATGTCGTAATAAATTTCAATTAATGTGAATGTGATAGATTATCATAAATTGGCGGTTGGTGCAGAAATAATTGCGCTAACTGCTATTTACTTTTGAGAAAAAACTTATTATAATTATATTAAATCGCCCACAGATTGATTTGATAATAATTGGTTTAATAAAAGGTGAAAAATGAAAAGAAAAGAAGAAATCAGAGAAATTTTTATTCGATACAATAATGTACTTAGAACATCCCAGCTATCATCAGAAAAGATACATTATGTAGATATTCAAAGGCTATTGAACGATGGTGATATCGAAAAGATTCGACGAGGATATTACCACTGGGTAGACCAATCGAATCATAGCGAGGTAATAATTATTAATAGTCTTTTCCCGGATGCTATCCTATGTATGGACACTGCACTATTGTATTATGGGTATAGTGATAGAAATCCAGTAGAGTGGCATTTAGCTGTGGAGAGAAATATTGCAAAACAACGAGTGAAAATAGACTACCCATTTATAAAGGTATATCGTACAGAGGCATACCTTATGCCAATTGGAGAAACAGTTGGGAGTATAGATGATATAGAGGTACGCATTTATGATAGAGAGCGAACCATTTGCGATTGCTTAAAGAACATGAATAGGATGGATAAAGAGTTATTTAACAAGGCAATACAGAATTATGTGAGAGATTCTAAAAAGAATATTCCTAACCTAATGATGTACGCTAAGGAGCTTAGAGTACAAAAGAAGGTAAGAGATTTGATAGGAGTGTGGTTGTAATGGCGGATATAGCGGCATCGGTATTAGCAAAGTTAAAAAATAAGGCGAAAGCATCGGGAATTAGTTATCAGCAATGCTTACAGCTTTTTATGCAGGAAGAGTTTTTGCGTAAGTTATCAAAATCGAACTATACTTCAAATCTTGTTCTCAAAGGAGGCTTGTTTATCTATACGCTTACTAATTTTGAAGGTAGGGCAACAATAGATGTGGATTTTCTGCTTAGATATCAATCCAATTCCATTGAGGAAGTAAAGAAGATGATTGAAGAAATACTAACTGTTCAAACTGGTAATGATTTTATTGAAATGCGTACAAACGGATTCGAAATGATTTCACCTCAGCGTAAGTATAATGGAATTAGCACGCAGATAATCGGACAAATCAAGAATATAAGGATTCCCTTTAATATTGATATAGGTGTTGGGGATATTATAGTACCTAACTCATCATTAAGAAAGATAAGTACCCAACTTTCAGACTTTGAAGTGCCTGAAATATATACATATTCTATAGAAAGTACAATCGCTGAAAAATTTGATGCCATCATCCAGAGATATGAACTGACAGGAAGAATGAAGGATTTTTATGATATTTATTACCTTGCTAAAACATTTGATTTTGATGGAGCAAAGCTACAAACAGCAATCTATGAGACATTACAAAATAGAGGAACACCATATGAGCAAAATAGTTTTAAACGTCTGGTTATGCTCGCAGAGGATTCTGACATGCAGATTAAGTGGAGGTATTTTTTAAAGACGATTAAGAATGACATGCTGGATTTTGGTATTGTAATAGCAGAAATAGAAAAGTTTCTTGAGCCATTATTTGAAGCAATTGTGAATGAGGATGAGTGGCAAAAGAAGTGGGAGTGTAAGGGGCAAGTATGGGTTTAATGAAGGATTTTTCCAATATTTGTTAAGGAATTTGATATATGTGTTTCATATTTCTAAAGAGAACCACGTTGACATAATTTTCTGCAATGTGTATGATATTGTTTGTGAACGTATTACAGAAACCTGAGAGGACTGTAATCTAAAGAGGCTCCCGAGGGGGCCTTTTGCATGTTTTGAGAATAGAATAGGGGAACGGATTAATAGAGGTGAGATTAGAAATGTCTAGAATATAGGCTTCGCCCTTGAATTTGGATAATCAATAGTCCTAATGGTTGAACGTAAATTTTACACTTAATATATGTATCAATTGCAAGCTTCGTTTATTCTTGAGGATGTGTAGCTGGGAAACCTTCTATTTGGTCCAGGATTATGTCGGCACCCTCCCTCCTCTTGATATTATACGATATTTTATTTCAAGGGAATAACCTATTTTGCTTTGTACTAGTTTGATGATAACACAATGGTGAGAAGGTGTGGGGTGATTTTAGGGGAAAATTAAGGATATAAATCAGGGACTAATAATGATATAACAGCTCCACTGTGTGAAACAAAATTATTTGAAAAGCTAGGCAATCACCGAACCAGCGTGAAGTGCACGTTTGGTACTTTGAAGGATAATTGCATCCTTGATAATATCTATATTGAAAAAAAAGGCTAGGGCAAAAATCATTATGGATATATCTTGTATTGTCCTTTTTGCATCTAGATTATCAGATGTAGCTAACAAGGAAAAATTCAAAGTAGCATAAGATGATTAACATGTGAAATGAAGGTGTCATATTTCAGTCAGCGCCAATTAACAGTGATCTGAGAAAGAGTTGGTGAAGTGCGCCCTGTTTTCAAAAATTACCCACAAAGATTGAAAATGAATTATGAAATCACCTCATTTAGTTTAGGCGAAAGCAATATCAAATTCAATAAGCAAATAATTAAAATTATCTATTAAGTATGCATACTGTATAGGATGGGTATTCTTAAGCTTTTGGTAACGATTCAGTTCATCATCTTCTAGATGTACTCCAAATCCACAATACATGCATCCATTTCTCGTATAACCCTTTTCATATAAAGAAGAAATTTTTATGTTGTTGATTTGAATATATTCATTAATATCTTTATCAGCCCAAAATGAAAGAGGTCTACATTGATTATCTTTTCTTACGTGAAAAACATTGCATCCATAATTTAACCATTCGCTTTCCCTTTGGCGACTTTCAGATGCTAAAATTCCGATTATTGCACATTCTAATCCTAACGCCTTTGCCTTTCTTTTGAGTGGCTCTTTTTTTAGCTTATCGCAGCATCTATCTGAAATGTTCATTTCTTTATATTTATCATATTTCTTGAAATTCCGGTTTATGTAGTCAATTGAATTTTGCTTTGTTTGTGAAGATTTTGCATTTCGATAAGTACGGATTGCATTAGAAATCCGTTTTGAAAACATAGGGTAACCATAATGTTCTACGACATCTTTGAATGTCCATATTTTACCTTTACTATCAATTGGAAGAACCGTGATTATGTTAGTACCATTGTGTTCTTTTTCCCATTTTACGTGTTGGATGGTTTCGGGGTATTCGTTTGTTGTATTTGCAAATAAATGTAAAATATCTGGAAATATTTGTTTTGCAATGTGGGACAGCACGGTAGAGTCTTTTCCACCAGAATAAGAAACATACACCTTATCTTTGCCGAATTCATCAAAGGCATCTTGAATCATGCGCTTTGTTTTCGATACTTTATATTCTAGAGGGAGTGAACGCAAAGAATAGAGAACAAATCTCCTTCCTAATATAAACTCCTTTCTTTCAGATCCACATTTATTACAAAATCGAGAATCATTTGAAAATATGTTATTTTTATTA
>NZ_JAVBNS010000283.1:0-13962 GCF_031551385.1 Anaerosporobacter sp. | reverse complement strand
TTCCCAATATAGATAATCGCTGTCATACTGAACAACATTTGCCTGCAATACGGTTTTTCCTGAAGGAGCAAAGTCAGGTTCATATTCAAAACTCTTTACTGACATTCTTGAAACACTTTGATTGCCTATCATAAATGGTTCACAGTCAAAGAATATCGTATCTTTTTTGTGATAGGCTGATAAATCAATGGAACAAGCTATTTGGAAACCGCTAATTAAAGGATAACGATCAGAGTTTTGATAAACTTCTTCCCATCTTTTATTCAAATATTGATTGCCAATTAAGTTGTTAAACAAAACATTGGTATCGGCAGCGGAAATAATATAATCTGCTAAAACTTCTTTTTGGTTGTCTAGTAAGATACCATAAGCTTTTTTGTTTTTAATAAGAATTTTTTCTACAGAAGTATTGCAGTATAAATTGCCGCCAAGTGATTTGAATTTATCAACCATTCGATTTGCCATTGCAAGGGAACCTTTCGCGGGAATTCCACCGTTGCCACATGTGATTGTTGCATAGGAAACAATAAAAGAAGAAGCAATGTATTCTTTTGGTAAGTAATCTATAAAAAGTTTCTGAAGAGCAGGATGTTGAAAGCGAGCACTTAAATCTTCTAAATTGATTTTTCCGTATTCCTTCATTACTTTTGGCATGTTTGCCATACTTTTACCCATCTCAATATAATCTTTTACCTTCATCATATCCATAGGTTTGTCACTTGGCATCTGGCAGGATTCAGCATATCTAACATGTTCAATGAACTTTTTGATTTCGTCGGTATCCTCTGGTGAAAAGAGTAGCAGTTCTTTTTCTGTTCGATCTAAATCATTCCATAGAGTAACTTCTTGACCATTGTGGCAGCTTGTATAGAAAGCTTCTGTTTCTGCAAGCATTGTATTGGAATCAAGTGCACCAACATCTTCCCAAACTTTTCTTAAACTCGTACCTTCTTTTGTTCCTGTTAACCAATGAATACAATTGTCTATATGATGGCCATTGCGATTCCAACCCATACATTCACCACCAGCTACATGATTCTTTTCATAAATCGTTACATCATAACCTGCTTTTTTTCCGTAGATGCCAGCTGCTAGTCCAGCAATTCCGCCCCCAATAATAATTAGTTTTTTCATCTGTCTCCTCCTGTTAAGATATCTAGTAACCATTGTGTGTTTGGCAATGGCATGTTAGGTGTAACTGCTGATAATTCCATAATTCCTTGAACACTTCCCCAGAAAGCATATGCTAGAGCCTCTGGGTTTCCTTCGCGAAAGCGACCTTCTACCTGACCTTGCTTAATCAGTGCAATTGATTGTTCAATTTGGTCTGTCTGCATAGATAATTCTCGAATATGTTCTGGAACACCTTCTCCACGCCTAGCTTGAAACATTAATACAAACATTTGCATAACCCATGGCTGCGCTTTGCTGTATTCGAATAGCATAGTTAGAAAGTTTGCAAAATAAGAATAGGGATTATCATATTCTAATTTTGATGGGGCTTTTGTTCCTTCAATTCCGATTCGAACAAGTTCTTCATAAAGCTGTTCTTTGGATTCAAAATAGTGAAAGAGTAGTCCTGTACTCATATTAGCAGCTTTGGCAATATCGTTTATCTTTGTTTCGCGAAATCCTTTGGTTACGAAAAGTTCCAATGCCTTCGCAATAATGAGTTGTCGTCGTTGTTCTTTTTGTTCTGATCGAGATGTCATGCTCGCCCTCCAATTTATATATGATTTATGTATTTTGAAATATATTTAGATGTTGAAAATAAATTCATTGAATATTGATTCAATTAAAGTATATGTTAATTTATAGAAAGTGTCAAGAGGAAAGATGTTTTTTTATTAGTCGATATATGTTAGACTAGAAATGTAAGATAAGGGAAACAAATTAGTATTGTGTTATATGAGGGGGGATAACGTGAAAAAGATTAATTCCATAGGATATGGTGGCAAAGTTATTTTCATAGGAATCCTATTTGCATTTATAATTCCAATAGGTATCATGCTTATTCCGTACAAATGTATTCCGCTAGATGTGATTTCAAAGATTTCTTTTTTGATAGGGATTCTTATCTTGATTTTGTTTACAATATGGTTAATGATTGAGTTAAGACAAGACAAAAGAATAAATGCGCATTATGAGAAGAATAGGGATAAAAAGATATTGATTCAAAGTGGGCAGTTTGAATGTCAAGCATGTGGAAATCAACATGTGAAAGCAGAAGACAAGAGTTGCAGTGTTTGCGGGATTGTGTTTAAATAAAGTTATTAAGATTAAAATAGGGGGAAATCGGTATGCGTTTATTAATAAAACAAAGAGTTTTTTCATGGGCAGATTCTTATGATATATACGATGAGCAAGGGAATGTAAGATATTTTGTAAAGGCGGAATTGATTGCATTGGGGCACCAGCTTCATGTGTATGATTGCAATCGCAATGAGATTGGTATGATTAAGCAAAAGCTTCTTACCTTTATGCCAGCATTTGAAGTAGAAGTAGGGGGAAGAACCGTAGGAAGAATTCGAAAACAATTTACGATGTTTCGACCTAAGTATGAAATTGATTTTAATGGATGGAGAGTAGAGGGTGATTTCTTCGGCTGGGATTATGATGTGTATTCTGGAAACAGTCAAATTATCCATATATCGAAAGAGTTCTTTCATTGGGGCGATACGTATGTAATTGATATTGCGAATCCAGCGGATGAACTTATGGGAATGATGCTTGTAATTGCGATTGATGCAGCGAACTGTTCGGGGAGGGATTAAGATGAAGATGAAGAAGTATTCACATATAGCAAGCATATTGTTTAAGATTGCGGCAATGATTTATAGTGTATTAACAATAAAGCATATTTGGCATGGTGAAAATTTCGCCTTATCGATGTCTTTGGCAGCTTGTTGTTGGATTCTTTCTAGTGAAAACACATTTTGGAGTGGAAAGAAGAAGTTTACGAAATAAATGGTCAGTAAAATAATAAAGAAAAATTTGTTGTGAGAGGTGACATATGTATACCTTTGAATATCAGTTTTTTCCTAAATCAATGGAAGATACGGAAGTTGACAAATTTGATAGTGAGATGCAGTGGTTTATCTCCTCATTATATAAAAATGGACAAATCCTTCGAGATTATCAAAATACTGTTAGATTAAATGATTCTTACCAATATCGAGTAGTAGCACTAGAGAAAATATCATTGGAACGGAAGCTTTATAATAAATATAGCGAAGAATTTTTTCAAAGCGTGTTGGAACTGTCTGCAAAACCACTTTACTATTTTATGTTTAAATATTATTCTAAAAACAGAAAAGAGTGTTCTTGTTGTGGTGATTCGTGGGAGAACTCTAATCAAAAATACAGATATGACTATGTATGCCATAGATGTAGGCTTGTGTCGGAGGATATGGGGTGAATAGGCTGGAAGAGATATCTATTTATAGAACATATTTCTGTTATAAAATTACAATAAACACATAGGAGAAATTCATGCTAGGAATATACTTTAGTGGAACAGGCAACTCAAAATACTGTATAGAGAAATTTGTACAAACATATGATAGTAAGGCAAAAGCTTTTTCTATTGAAGATAAAGAACTGTTACAACATATTGAAAAACATGAAACGATTGTTTTTAGTTATCCAGTTCAGTACAGTAATATCCCCAAAATACTAAGAGACTTTATTGACAATAATAAAACTTTATGGAAGGGAAAACGAGTTTTTGTTATAGCGACAATGGGCTTGTTTAGTGGTGATGGTTCAGGTGTATTAGCTAGGTTATTAAAAAAATATGGTGCTGTTGTAATTGGTGGACTTCATTTGAAGATGCCAGATAGTATCGGTGATGAAAAGGCTTTAAAACGCTCTTTAGAAAAGAATAAAGAATTGATAAGAAATGCAGAGAAAAAAATTGAGCAGGCAGTAAGACAGCTACGAGAAAACAAACCAACACAAGAAGGTCTGGGCATTTGGTATCAGCTTGCAGGACTATTTGGGCAGAGGTTATATTTTATAAACAAAACCAAACGATATACAGATAAGTTGAAGATAGATTCTCAGAAATGCATTGGCTGCAAAAGATGTGTAACATTATGTCCTATGAAAAATATAAGAATGAACGATAAAATTGCTGTTTCGGATAATCAATGTACAATGTGCTATCGCTGTGTAAATAACTGTCCAAGGCAGGCAATTACTTTGTTGGGAAGACAAGTTGTTGAACAAAGTGTGGTTGAGAAGTATTTATGAGGTATGAGAGATGCTAATTGAAATTAAAGATAGAACGAAAACACTAATCACGGAATTAGTTGCAGTATGGGATGCTTCTGTAAAGGCAACGCATACATTTTTAGGGGAGAAAGATGTCATTGCCTTACGTCCATTTGTAGAAACAGGACTTGAAGAAATTGATAAACTCGTTGTAGCGTATGATAATCATAAAGCAGTAGGGTTTATGGGAATAGCGCAAGGAAAGGTTGAAATGCTATTTCTTGAGCCAACATATATCGGAAAAGGGATAGGCAAGAATTTGATGTTAAAAGCAATTGACGAGTATACAGTATCTTATGTTGATGTAAACGAGCAAAATCCACATGCCGTAGTTTTTTATAAAAGTTTTGGTTTTGAAGTGTTTGAGCGTACAGAAGTTGATGAACAGGGAAATCCATTTCCTATTTTGAAACTAAGACGAAACACGAAGATGTGTCATTAGTCATATTCTTAGATAAAATCCTTGTAGTTAATATGATAGAATAAGAATGTAGAAAAATGGATTACTAAAGAGAAAGAATATAAGAATGTGATCCTACGATGTGCTTTAGAGTGAATTATTGAAAAGGGGAGTATAAATATTGAAAGATTATGTAGAGGTTTTCAAGAAGAATATTGAACAAAATAATGATAGCATGATAGAAGAAGCAATGAAATGTTTGAATGAATTTGCGGAATATTTTGAGCATGAGGATTTAGCAGGAATGGATTCGTGTTGTCATTTTCCGCATTATTTATTAAGTGGAAATGAAGTTGTATGTTGGGAAACAGCAGGGGCATTGCCAAAAGATTTTTTTGAAACGTTAAAGCAAAGTGGATTCAAGCGTACGGTTGTAACAAAGCGTGAACCAATTTTAGTATCAGAGAACAAGGTACATTTTTTATATAGTTATTATCGTGAAAATGTTTCAGGGGAAATAATGAGCCGACATGATAATGTGTGGATTGTAACATATAAGAATGGAAAATGGGGTATACAGGTAAGGTCGTATTAGTACTATGAAATGATTTTATTTAAATCATGAAAGACCATTATTACATAGCAAGGAGGAGTCAAATGTACTTTCAATATGGTGAAACAGAGATAGAATACTTAAAAAGCAGAGATAAAAAACTAGCAGAAGTCATTGATAAGATTGGACATATCGATAGAAAAACAGACAAGGATTTATTTTCATCGGTGGTTCATCATATTGTCGGACAGCAGATTTCAACAAAGGCGCAGGCGACAATCTGGAAGCGAATGAATGATGAATTAGGAGAGATTAATGCGATGACGATTTGTGGAGCTGAGATAGAGAAACTTCAGTCGTTTGGCATGACGTATCGTAAAGTAGAATATATCAAAGACTTTGCAGGAAAAGTGCAAGAGGGGACATTTGAGTTAGAAGGAATTTGGGAAAAGTCAGACGAAGAAGTCATTAAAGAACTATCTGCACTGAAAGGAATAGGAAAGTGGACAGCAGAAATGATACTTCTGTTTTGTATGGAAAGACCTGATATACTAAGTTATGATGATTTGGCAATTCAAAGAGGACTACGTATGGTATATCATCACAGAAAAATAGATAAAAAGCTATTTGAGAAGTATCGAAGACGATACAGTCCTTATGGAAGTGTGGCAAGTTTGTACCTTTGGGCAGTAGCAGGTGGAGCTATTGAGGGTATGAAAGATTTTGCTCCTAAAAAAACGAGGTGATCTAATGAGATATGAATATACTAATGGAAACAATAAAGACTTTATTACACTGTGTCACGCATTGGATGATTTCCTAAATGAGTTAGTTGGTGGTGAGGAAAATAGGGCACAATATGTATCGTATAATGCTCTTGACGATATACATGATGTGATTTTAGTCTATGACGATGATTTGGTAGTAGGATGTGCAAGTTTTAAAAGATACGATGATACCTGTGCGGAGGTAAAAAGAGTATTTATCCGTCCAGAATATCGTGGAAAAGGAATATCGAGACAGTTGATGAATCGGCTTGAGCAGCAGGCAAGAGATAAGAACTTCTTATATTTGATATTAGAGTCAGGAGAACCGTTAGTTGCTGCGATGGCGTTATATCGTGCAATTGGATATAACGTAATTCCGAATTATGGGCAGTATGTAGATATGTCAGATTCGGTTTGTATGAAGAAAGAATTATAAAGTGTTGCTGAGAGTTGAACCGTTGGTATTATGCCAGCGGTCTTTTCTTATAGAAAAATTACTATAAATCAAAGAAATATAGAGGTGCATTTATATACAAAAGTTATTACAATAGGCAAGAATACAAGTAAACTTTGCAAGTGTTTTACCTGTCAGAACTGCAACACAAAACTACGAATATCTATTTTTACTTGTAAAAAATGAAGAAATAGTACATAGCATCCACCGAATATAAAATGTATAATATGGAAGTTAACTACACTTAATGGTTGACTAGATGTGCGTATAATGGAACTATAATGGAGGGAATGGGATGAAGCAAAAAGAATTTTCACTAGGGAAAAACATAGGGTATGTAATTCGAGTGATTTGGAAATTCGATAAGATACTCTATTTATTTCTGTGTATTGAGATTTTATTAGGTGCAGTCATACCTTTTATGGGTGTGTATTTACCTAAGATGGTAATTGATTTGATTGAAAAATCAAAAGGTTCAAGTGAAATTATAAGGACGTTGGGTGGATTTTGCTTATTAATGGCAGTTGTATATGGGATACATGCCTATGTGATGGCGGCAAAGTATTGGAAATATAATACGCTGAATATGAGATATCTGTATGATTTATTTAAGAAAACATTGACTTGTGATTATAGAACAATAGAAAGTGACAGTGGACAGACAAGATATCAAAAGGCACTTAATAGTGTGTCCAGTGGGGATTCTTCGGGATTTTCAAGAATGATTCCTGCGTTAGTGAATCTAATGATCGGGATTGTTGGATTAGTATTATATTCTGCCGTTCTTACGAAGTTACATATCATAATTCCGATATTGCTGATTGCTGGCTCTATGATTAATTATGTTTTCCTGCGATATGTAAAGAATTATATAAGCAAGAATAAAGTGCATTGGTCTTTCCTAGACAAGCAGTTGCAGTATCTTGAGACAACAGCAACCGATTTTTCTTTTGGAAAAGATATTCGTTTGTTTCAGTTGAAAAATTGGATTCTAGGTAAGAGAGATAACGTACATAAAGAGCGAATTGACTGGGATAGGAAAATTGAGAATAGACAATTGTTGACTACGATAGTAGATGCAACGATTATCGTATTGCGTGATGGTTTAGCATATGCGTATCTGATTACGCAGATTTATCAACATAAAATCTCGATTGCAGAATTCATTCTATTCTTCGGGATTATTAGTGAATTTTCTAATTGGATAACAGCGTTGGTGAAAGAATTTAACAACTTAACAATGATTCATGTTCAGATTACGGACATGAGAGATTTTATGGAAAACACAAACACGGAAGATGCGAATAAAACAGGGGATATACAAAAACTCAAGGAAATCAAAGAGATTCGATTTGAAGATGTTTCTTTTTCTTATGGTGAGTACAAGGTGTTGAACCATTTTAACATGACAATATATAAAGGGGAAAAGATTGCGTTGGTTGGTTTAAATGGTGCTGGTAAAACGACATTAGTTAAGCTGCTTTGTGGTTTTTATCGCCCGGAGGAAGGAAGAATTCTAATCAATGGGGAAGATACGGCGCAGTATGCGAGTACGGATTTATTTACTTTGTTTGCGACGGTATTTCAAGATACGTATATACTGCCGTTCTCCATATCAGAAAATATCGGCTTACAGCCAAAAGAAGAAATCGATACAAATCGTGTGATGGCATGTATAGAAAAAGCAGGGTTAAAAGAAGTAGTTCAGAATTTGGAGCATGGAATTGATACGAATATGTTAAAAGTTCTTGATGAACATGGGGTTCAATTGTCAGGAGGACAGACGCAGAAATTATTATTGGCGCGTGCGTTATATAAAGATGCTCCGATCTTGATACTGGATGAGCCAACGGCTGCATTTGACCCGATTGCAGAGCATGAATTATATCTTAGCTACTATGATTTGACAAAGGACAAAACTTCTATCTTTATAACACATCGTCTGGCAAGTACACAATTTTGTGATAAAATCCTTCTGATTGAAAATGGAACTATCATAGAAGAAGGAAGTCATTCTGGTTTACTCCATAAGGGAGGACGCTATCAAGAAATATTTGATATGCAGAAAAAGAATTATATGGACGAAGTCAGCGTGAAAAGTGATACTAAGATGTCAGAAGACGCTGTCTAAGAATTACAAAAGCTTCGCACTATCTTGAGGAAAGGCATGGTTATTATATGAAAGAGAAGAAAAGCAAGTCTATTAATAGTTTGAGATATATTCATATGTTGGATCGGTTGATATTTCCGCTTATTATAGTAAAAAGTATCGTGCAAGTAGCCAGTAATCTTGCAATCGTGTTAGTATCAACGAATCTGATAAATCAAATGGAAAACAATGTGGAGAAAGCAACGATATTAAAAGTAGCTATGCTTGGTGTTTTAATTATATTTGCATTGAAAGTACTAGGTTCTTTCACGAACAAATATCTAGTCATTCGTAAAAATGCGTGTGACAGAAATTATAATTTTAAAGTGGGAGACAAGGCGTTAGAGGTAGATTTCCCTCAATTAGAGAATCGCAAAGTAGATGAACTAAAGCAACATATTAGAGAGGACAATAACTGGGGAGCAGGAATACTTAGTATTTATCAAGCGTTCGAAAGTTTGGTTCAAAATGTTGTTACTGTGATAGGGAATCTTGTTGTGGTGTTGCCATTTTTCTTAAATAAGGGAATTTATAAATCAAGTTATCTCTATCTGCTTGTTATCCTGTTTGTTGTTATCACAGTGATTTCTGTATTTATTAACAGCAAGTATCTTAAAACATATGTGTATAAAGTAATGGATCAAATGTCTCACAATGTAAAATTATTTTTCTTCTTTTTGTTTGATGGAGCATTTGATTATAAGTCTGGAAAAGACGTAAGAATTTATCAGGCACAATCCTTGATTGATTCTCATGTAGGCAAGGGAGAGCTTGGATATCTGAAAAAGCAGTATAGTAAATTAGCATTAGCATCAGGAATTGGTAGTGCAGTAGAAGGCATAGGTGCTGCATTGCTGACAGGAGGAACGTACTTAACAATTGCTTTATTAGCAAGTGCCAATTCTGTAATTAAAATCGGAAGTGTAATTCGATATGCCTCTTGTTTATCTACATTAGTAAAGAGTCTTAATAAATTGACAGAAGATATAACATCCATCAGCAAATCATTGGAACGACAAGGCAGTCGAATGCAGTTTTTTGATATAGAAGAAGTGCTGGAGAAAGGAAATGAAACATTGGAATTAAAAGCAGACGAAGAGTTTGCAATTGAATTCAAAGATGTATCTTTTCGATATGACCCAACACAAGAATATGTACTTAATCATATTTCTGTAAAAATAAAAAAAGGGGATTGTACAGCAATTGTAGGTTTAAATGGTAGCGGAAAGACTACATTTATTAAATTACTATGCAGATTATATGACCCAACGGAGGGAGAAATCTTACTAAACGGAGTTAATATTAAGAAATATCGTTATGAAGATTATATGAAAATACTATCTGTTGTTTTTCAAGATTTCCAGTTGTTCTCATTTGGCTTAGGCGAGAATATTGCAGGAAGTCAATTATTCGATGAAGACAGAGTGAAATCATGTATACAAGAAGCTGGTTTGGAAGAGCGCTATAGTAAGATGAGCAAGGGAATGAATACATCTCTCTATCGAAATCTGGATGAAGAGGGAGTTGAAGTATCTGGTGGTGAAGCTCAAAAAATCGCAATTGCAAGAGCGTTGTATAAGCAAGCATCTCTTATGATTCTTGATGAACCAACAGCAGCACTTGACCCAGTAGCAGAATACGATATCTATACACGCCTTAACGAGATTACAAAAGGCAGGACAACGATATTCATATCGCATCGTTTGTATTCTTGCAAATTCTGTGAGAGAATTATTGTTTTCCAAGATGGAAAGATTGTAGAGGAAGGTGTTCATAAAGAGTTGTTAGAGAGAAAAGGTCTGTATCAGGATATGTGGAATACGCAGGTGCAGTATTATATGGATGCGGTAATGGTATAGAGGTGGTGAGAATCCCTTAATCGGAAGTGTTGGGCTTTTGGTTAAGGGATTTTTGGAATGGACGAAATATGAATAAAATTTAAGTGAAAAGTTGAATGAAAGCATATGGAACAATTGTTCTGTGTGCTTTCTTGTGCTAGAATGAATATAGATTATGACTAGTATAAAAACTAGTAAGGAGGTATTATAATGTACTATTCAACAACACACCAATCACCTATAGGAACAATCACCCTTGCCTGCAACAAGGATAGTCTTGTCGGCCTATGGTTAGATGGACAAAAATACCATGGTGGTACAATTTCAGAAGAAATGCAGAAAAATGATATGATGCCAATATTCGATAACGTTAAAAAATGGCTAGACAGATATTTTGCAGGAGAGAAGCCTGCTATATCGGAACTTTCTCTAGCTCCTATTGGCAGTGAGTTTCGTCAAGGCGTATGGGATATCTTATGTGAGATACCTTACGGAGACGTTATTACATATGGCGATATCGCTAAGAAGATGGCAGTGAAAATGAATAGGGAGAGCATGTCAAGTCAAGCGGTAGGAGGAGCTGTTGGACATAATCCGATATCAATTATTATCCCATGCCACCGAGTTGTAGGGGCAAATGGAAGTCTGACAGGTTATGCTGGAGGGATTGATAACAAAGTAAAGTTACTCGAACTAGAGGGTGTTGATATATCAAATATGTTTATACCTAAGAAGGGGACAGCTCTTTAATGTTGCCTAAGTGGTAGCATCGCCCTAGTTGAAATGGTTAATACATTTTGAATATCTAAATCATAAACAGTCAATAAAAATGCATGATATATTGTTTTTTTACCATAGGAATTCTTGTAGGTATTTAATAGAATGAATACATAGTTAGTATAAGTGTGAAGATAAATTCTAAGGCATAAAAAGACGTTGTCTAAGAATATCGAAAACTTTAAATGGGAGCATGGAAAAAAAGCAAAGGAGACTAAAAATGCCTAATTATCAAGTATTATGTTACACAAGAATTCCAGAAGAAGATGCTATTTACTCGGCAAAGCTTGCGTATAGTATGCATCTTGCAGTTAAGATGCTTGACAGTGATTTTGAAGTTCTAAATCACAATGCAGGAGTATTATATGCGAAAGCAACACAGAATGAAGATGGTACGTTAAATCGAATGAGCCTTAAAAATCCGTGGATTTTTGAGAAGGAAGATGGCTCTTATGGTGTTATCGCGCAACGAATAAAGGCAAGTGTAGAGGAAGATGATACAAGTAAAGGGAAATTATTATATTTTGAATCTAAGGATTTGTTAGAATATAAAGAAATGCCATTACTTGATTTGCCTGAATCAGAATTTATAGAAGATGCTAGTTGCGAGTACATAAATGAATTAGGAACGTATCGTTTGTATTGGAAAAATAGCATTGGAAAGTGTTATGAATTAGATGCTAATAATCTTTCAGATATAAGCGATTCTGTGGATAGAAGAGAAGTTGATGAAATTAATAGAGAATCAATAGAAACAACAATTAAAGGTGCAGTTACACGTAATGTAATTGAAGTACCAAAACATATAGCAGTTAGAATTCAAAGAAAACTAACAGTGCCTGAGAATGTAGCAAATGAAGTGCCTAAAAGTATTATCGCATCAACAGAAGAGGACGTTAAGAACGTAAAAGCACTAGCTCGTTATAGTGATGGAAGTACAGTAGAGAAACCAGTGAAATGGAATCTGGAAAATGTTGATTTTAATATGTCAGGTAGCTATCTTGTTACAGGAGAAGTAGACCAAAAGAATTATGAATTTCCAATTGCAATCAATCGTGCAGACCCATGTGTAGGAAAATGGAATGGAAAATACTATTTTATAGCAACAAATGATGCGGATAAAGAGAATACAATGTACATAAGAGAGGCGGATTCGCTTGCTGGTCTTGTTGATGCACCAGAATCTTTAATACTGGATACGAAAACATATCCCCATATTGGAAACCTGCTATGGGCACCAGAATTTCATGTTATTAAGGGAAAACTATATATTTTCCATGCCGCAACTCCAGGAAACTTTCGTGAGGAACAGTGTCATGTCATGATGTTAAAAGAGAATGGTAATCCATTGAACGCCTCTGACTGGACGATGCCAATTCGAGTACTTAAAAAAGATGGTTCTTTCTTGTATGGTAAAGAGGGAATCACACTGGATATGACAGTATTTGAGATAAAAGATCGATACTATGCGATGTGGTCACAACGTCAGTTTGAACCAGTAGATCAAGGTGCATGGATATATCTTGCGGAGATTAATCCAGATGAACCTTGGAAATTAATTTCTGATCCCGTACTGGTTTCCATGCCAGATTACGGCTGGGCAAATAATCGTGTATTTGTTGATGAAGGGCCGTATGCACTTATCACAGAGAAAAAGTTATTTGTTACATTTTCAAGTTCCTTAGTGGACAGTACGTATGTAGTAGGATTACTTAGTGCTGATCTAGATGCAGATTTGTTAGAGCCTGACAACTGGACAAAATGCAATTATCCGATTATGTCATGCCGTACAAAAGAGGGCGAAACAGGAACAGGTCATAATGCCTATGTTCAAGATGATGATGGATTGACTTGGAATATCTATCATGCTAGAACAGGAGTGGAAGGCCCAAGATGTACAGGATTTAGAAGAGTACATTTTGATACAGAAGGTTATCCATTGTTAGAGTTAACGCAAGAAAAGGATTTGAAGCTAGAGTTAGCTAAGGTGGAGATGCTGGTTGTGGTGAAGGAAAAGATAAAATAAAAACAGAACAAATGTTTGTGTTATTTTCTCTTTTATGATAGAATAGAGAGTGAGATGTAGAGTGAGTTGGGTCTTGACATATGTTAAACAAGACGCTCAGACAGATACGTTACAGAAGAGGAAGCACTTTGAATGGGCTAATTTGGAAATTTGCATCGTGCCATTAGAATAGACTTTATATCTCATCTATGATATAATCAAATCAACGATTACTACATAAAAGAGAGGGTGTGATATTACATGACAAACGATGAATTGTTACAAGCGATTTATAACAATATGCAAAATATGCAACAAGATATGTCAGAAATGAAATATGATATTAAAGATTTAAAACAGGATGTCACAGAATTAAAAGAAGACGTCACGGTGTTAAAGCAAGACGTCACAGAATTAAAAGAAGATGTCACAGTGTTAAAACAAGACGTCACAGAATTAAAAGAAGATGTCACAGTGTTAAAAGAAGACGTCACAGAATTAAAAGAAGATGTCACAGTGTTAAAGCAAGATGTCACAGAATTAAAAGAAGACGTCACAGTGCTAAAGCAAGATGTCGCAGAATTAAAAGAAGACGTGACAGTGTTAAAGCAAGATGTCACAGAATTAAAAGAAGACGTGACAGTGTTAAAGCAAGATGTCGCAGAATTAAAAGAAGACGTCACAGTGTTAAAGCAAGATGTCGCAGAATTAAAAGAAGACGTCACAGTGCTAAAGCAAGATGTC
>NZ_JAVBNS010000139.1:0-8459 GCF_031551385.1 Anaerosporobacter sp. | reverse complement strand
TCGCCCATGTTACCAAATGCCATCATTTGTACGTTTACTGCAGTACCCCATGAGTAAGGGATATCATTGTCACGACGGTAGATGTTTGCACGAGGGTTGTCCCATGAACGGAATACAGCTTTGATAGCTCCCATTAATTGTTCTTTTGGATCAGATGGGAAATCTTCACCGATTTTTTCTTTATATTCAGCTTTGAATTGATTTGCTAATTCTTTTAAATCATCAGCTGTTAAATCAACATCCTCAGTGATGCCTTTTTCTTCTTTCATTTTGTCGATTAGTTCTTCAAAGTATTTTTTACCAACTTCCATAACTACGTCAGAATACATTTGAATAAATCTTCTGTAGCAATCCCAAGCCCAACGAGGATTACCAGATTTTGTTGCCATTACGTCAACAACTTCATCATTTAAACCAAGGTTTAAGATTGTATCCATCATACCTGGCATAGAAGCTCTAGCTCCTGAACGAACAGATACTAATAATGGATTTTCATGGTCACCGAATTTCTTTCCAGTGATATCTTCCATTGCTGTGATGCTATCCATGATTTGACCCATGATTTCATCATTGATTTTTTTACCATCTTCATAGTATTGTGTACAAGCCTCAGTTGTAATTGTAAAACCTTGTGGTACTGGAAGTCCCAAAGTAGTCATTTCTGCTAAGTTTGATCCTTTACCTCCAAGTAGGTTTTTCATTGTAGCGTTACCTTCTGTGAATAAATATACCCATTTTGCCATTGTAGAACTTACCTCCTAATATTTAATTCATATGACGTCGCAATTGCTAGTCATGCAATTGTCTTTCTTAATGCCAATTGTGTACCAAATTGAATGTGGCATTGTTGTCATATCAAGAATTACCAGAATCTTGTCTCTGATTTTTATTGATAGCATGTCCTCTTTTTCAAAAACAACTACCAAATATATAACATAACACCATTTTTTGTTATGTCAGTCACCAATTGCTATTATAGCATAGTTTGCATAATTAAGAAACCATTTTTTTCGTAATTTTTACTTCCCAAACGAACGATATGACAGTGCCATCCATAAGGCTTATGCAATATTACTTATAAATTTTGATTTATCTTTTTAAAATTATACATTTTATCTTGCTAGATTTCACTTCAATTTTATAAACAGTATTATGAATTCTATTTTATTTGAATAATCCACTTAAATATTGCATTTTGTGAATTTTTTATCTATCACTAAAAAATTGTATTTTTTATTCCCTTTCATCGCCAAGAATGGCTATTTTTTAGGTCTATCAACTGCTAAGATTGTGCTAATTGTATACAGTATATTGTTTCTTCTATTATTTGTCTATTAATTAACAATATAATAATTTGCCCCTACTTCACTATAGTTTACCAGCTTTTCAAAAAACTATACATTTTCATGCATTTTCATTTCTTTAAACTCTTTTGGCGAAACTCCAAATTCTTTTTTAAATGCTCGATAAAAACTTGAATAATCTTTAAATCCAAATAACAAATATATTTCACTAATACTTTCATTTCCAAACATAGCTTCCTTACATGCCAGTAATCTTTTTTTCAAAATATATTGATGAATAGACAATCCCATATTGTCTTTAAAGATATGTGCAATGTGGTACTTGCTTATAAAAAACTCCTTCGCCAATGTATCAAGAGTAAGCTTTTCATCAAGATGCTCATCAATATAGTAAATCAAATTCTGATATAAATTCTGACCTTCTATTAAACGCCTTTCCTGCTTCCATTCATACACAATTCGATTCAAATGAAGAATTAAATCATTTATACTCAACGTAATTTTAATATTCTTTCCGAATCGTTCCCCTTGAATCTCTTCCACAAGCTGAAAAACTTTCGCTTGTATCGTGTTAAATGTTATAATATCGTTATGAAATATATATTCTTTGGAAATTGAAACATACTGCATCAAATACACATAATCTATTGACATCTCCATAAGCTGTTCACAATACTCTTTACTAATCCAGAGCACAAAACGTCGATAAGGCTTACTCTTATCATGAATAATCGCATGATGATAAACATTCGGAGGAATCAATACAATATCACCTGCTTTCAAAGCATATGTTTCCTCTTCTATTTTAATTGAAACCTCCCCTTCTAAGAAGAAATAAAACTCATAATAATTATGCGTATGCGGTTTTACTTGCATAAGATTACGATCATTATAATAATAGATTTCAAAATCCTTGGAAAGCATATATTGTCTTCTTGTAAATTCTGTTCTTAGGTTTTTTTTCATCTTGCTCCTCCTCTCGGATTTTATTAGTTTTGATTGTCAAAAATTTAATAGAAAATTAGATATCTTTTACTTACCATTATAATTTGCTTTTCAAAAATTAATAATAATATTGCCAATGAAAACTAGGAACTATTCATTCATCAACTTACCTGTACTTGTGTATCAACAACGTAGCTATGCAAAACTTCGTAACCTCTCCCTGCGTATTCGCTGATGGTCTCTAAGTAAAAAACGATAGCGAAACACCTATAGTACTTCTTAGTGTGTACATCGACAACCTAGGAAGGCGAGGCATGGACGCCGAGCCAGCCTGAGCTGAGGCAGGATGCCGAATCGAGGGCTTTTCCGTATCGCTCCCAATACTTTCTCCGTACACACTTAGAAGTTCTTAGGTGTGTAGCGTGTTTTGTCTTAGAGACCATCAGCGAATACGCTTTGAAAGTGTCCCCAAGTTTTGCATTCTACACACCAATCATACCATCAAACCGCAACTTTTACAATGTGAACAACAAGTCTATCAATATGATTTTTTTCTATTCCCTCTATAATTAAAAGTAACAAAACATTATCTTTTCAAGAAAGGAAATAAAAATTATGGAAATGACATTGAGATGGTATGGTTCAAAATTCGATACGGTTACATTAAAACAAATCCGCCAAATACCTGGCGTTACTGGAGTAATTACAACATTATATGATACTACACCTGGAGAAGTATGGAGTCAGGAAAGAATTCGTGAGATGAAAGCAGAAGTCAAAGCTTCTGGACTACATATCTCTGGTATTGAGAGTGTAAATATACATGATGCAATAAAAACAGGTTCAGAAGACCGTGACTTCTATATTGATAACTATATTCAGACATTAGAGAATCTTGGGAAAGAAGATATTCATCTCGTTTGCTATAATTTCATGCCTGTATTTGATTGGACAAGAACGGAACTTGCGAGAGTACGTCCTGATGGTTCAACGGTATTAGCGTATTCACAGGAAACTGTTGATGCACTAAAGCCAGAGGAAATGTTTAATTCTATTGCAGGAGATTCCAACGGAATGATTATGCCCGGCTGGGAACCGGAACGAATGAAAAACATCAAAGAATTGTTTGCAATGTATCAAGATATTGATGAAGAAAAACTATTTGATAATCTAAAATATTTTCTTGAGCGAATTATGCCTGTCTGTGATAAATACGACATCAATATGGCAATTCATCCTGACGACCCTGCTTGGAGTGTGTTTGGTCTACCAAGAATTATTATAAATCAAACCAACATCTTACGCATGATGAACATGGTTGATAACCCTCATAATGGTGTTACATTCTGCTCTGGTTCTTATGGAACGAACTTAGAAAACAATCTACCTGCTATGATTCGTGCTTTAAAAGGACGTATCCATTTCGCCCATGTAAGAAATCTAAAATTCAATAGCCCTACGGACTTTGAGGAATCAGCACATCTTTCTTCAGATGGAACATTTGACATGTATGAAATTATGAAAGCACTCTATGAAATTGGCTTTACTGGGCCAATACGTCCAGACCACGGTCGTATGATATGGGATGAAGTCGCAATGCCTGGATATGGATTATATGACCGTGCTCTTGGCGCTACCTATCTAAACGGACTATGGGAAGCGATTGTGAAAGGAGCGAAATAACATGGAACTAAATAATAAAGGATTAGAAAACCGCTCTACATGGCTGGAAAAAGGCTATACTCTTCCACAATATAATCGTGATGAAGTAGCTGCGAAAACAAAAGAAAATCCTTACTGGATTCATTTTGGCTCTGGCAATATCTTTCGTGCATTTCAGGCAAATGTAGTGGAAAATCTTCTAAACTCAAAAACACTCGACCGAGGTCTTATCGTTGCAGAAGGTTATGATTATGAAATCATTGAAAAGATAAATCAGCCTCATGATGACTACAGCATCTTAGCTACATTAAAAGCAGATGGAACGGTTGCAAAAACTGTTGTTGGAAGTATTACAGAATCCCTAACCTTAGATTCTGATAATACAACTGATTTTAATCGCTTAAAGGAAATCTTTCAAAAAGATTCCTTGCAAATCGCCAGCTTCACGATTACCGAGAAAGGCTATAGCCTAGTTGATGGAAAAGGTCAGCTTCTTTCGCTTGTAGAAAGCGACATGAAAAATGGTCCTATAAAACCAGAAAGTTATATTGGTAAAATTGCATCACTCCTATATACACGTTTCTGCTCTGGTCAAAAGCCAATCGCTTTCGTTAGTATGGACAACTGTTCTCATAACGGAACAAAACTATACGAAGCCATTCATGCCTTTGCAAAAGAATGGAGCGAAAAAGGACTTGTTGAAAATAACTTTGTAGATTATGTGAACACCCCAGAAAAAGTTAGCTTTCCTTGGTCTATGATTGATAAAATCACACCTCGTCCAGACTCTTCTGTTGAAGAGCTTCTTACCAAAGATGGTATTGAAGGTCTGCAACCACTTGTTACTAGTAAACACACGTATGTAGCACCATTTGTAAATGCGGAGGAATGCGAGTATCTAGTAATTGAAGATACATTTCCAAATGGTCGCCCTAATCTTGAAAGCGGTGGCGTTATGTTTACTGACAGAGCTACTGTTGATAAAGTAGAAAAGATGAAGGTTTGTACTTGTTTAAACCCTCTCCACACTGCACTTGCTGTATTTGGTTGTCTTCTTGACTACGATTTGATTTCAAAGGAGCTGCAAAATAAAACTTTGAAAAAGCTCGTAGAAGGTATTGGATACGAAGAAGGTCTTCCTGTTGTTGTAGACCCTAGTATTATTAACCCAAAAGAGTTTATTGATACTGTTTTAAACACACGAATTCCTAATCCATTTATGCCAGATACTCCACAGCGTATTGCAACAGATACTTCTCAGAAACTTGCAATCCGTTTTGGTGAAACAATTAAAGCATATCATGCTTGTGAAACTCTCGATACGAAGGATTTGAAACTTATTCCACTTGTATTTGCTGGCTGGTTGCGTTATCTTATGGCAATTGATGATAACGGTAATCCATTTACATTAAGTCCAGACCCTCTTCTTGACGAGTTGTGCCCTTATGTTGCAAACATTAAACTTGGTGATTCTGTGAATGTAGCAGATACACTAAAACCTATTCTGTCAAATGAATCGATATTCGGTGTCAATCTTTACGATATGAATCTAGCTTCTCTCGTATGTGATTACTTTAGTGAAATGATAACAGGAATCGGTGCTGTACATAAGGCACTAGAACGATATGTATAAGGAGACTCTCAAATGAAACCATTTATTCATGATGATTTTATCTTACATAATAAAATCGCACAGGAAATCTATCATAGCTATGCAAAAGATCTACCAATTATCGATTTTCATAATCATCTAAGTGCACAAGAGATTTATCAAAACAATTGTTACCGCAACCTTTCCGAAGCATGGTTAGGTGGAGACCACTATAAATGGCGCGCTATGCGCGCCAATGGTCTATCTGAGGAATACATTACAGGGAATGCCGAACCATTTGAAAAGTTTCTCGCTTGGACTACTACGATACAATATGCAATTGGTAATCCTTTATATCATTGGACACATTTGGAATTAAAACGCTACTTTGATATCGACGAGACATTATCCGTTGGTAATGCCAAGGAAATCTGGGACAAATGCAACGAGAAACTTCAATCCTCACAGTATTCTGTGCGAAATCTATTACGCAAGCAAAATATTGAAGCTCTATGTACAACAGATGATCCGATTGATTCTCTTGTTTATCATAAGAAGCTAAAAGAGACTGGCTTTGAAATCCAAGTCCTCCCTACGTTTCGCCCTGAGTTAGCTGTCGGTATTGAAAAAGAAGGATTCACTCACTATATAGAGCAGCTTTCAGAAGTAACAGATCTCTCTTTAGACCATATATCTGATCTTTTAGATGCATTAAAACTCCGTCTTTCCTATTTTATCGATGCAGGTTGTCGCATTAGTGATCATAGTCTTGAAGATAACTTTTTTGAACCGACTACATATGAAGAGGTTGATGCAATTTATCGTAATAAATTAAATGGTGCTATTATTTCTAATCATGATTGTGCCAAATACCGTGGTTGGCTTCTAACAGAATTAGCTAAGGAATATGCGAATCATGGAATCGTAATGCAGTTACATATCGGAGCACTTCGTAATAACTCTACTAGAATCTTAAAAAACCTTGGAAGCAATGTTGGACTTGATAGTCTCAATGACTTTAATTATGCTACACAACTTTCTGCTCTATTAGATGCCATGGATGAAACTGACCAGTTACCTAAAACAATTCTCTACTATCTAAACCCAAAAGATGCTGAGATGTTAGCTACTATGGCTGGGAACTTTCAAGCAAATAGCATTGGTATTAAAGGCAAAGTTCAACTTGGTAGTGCTTGGTGGTTCTGTGACCATATGCGCGGTATGGAACACCAAATGGACGTTGTTTCCGAAGCAGGTCTTTTATCCACTTTTATCGGTATGCTAACAGACTCCCGAAGCTTTCTATCCTTTCCTAGACATGAATACTTTAGACGAATTCTATGTAACAAGTTAGGTACTTTCGTAGAACGAGGCGAATATCCAGAGGATATGAAATCATTAGAGTTAATCACACAAAATGTATGTTACTATAATGCGAGGAATTATTTGGATTTGTAAATCGTTTATATGATACAAAGCTCAACCTCCCTTTCGTCCCCCAACATCATTATATATAACAATAAAATGCAACACAGGGAATCAAATAAATAATTCCCTGTGTTGCATTTTTACTATCTCTCACAATTATTCAATTGTCACTTTCTAAAACTCCCATTTTTCTTTCATCAATTCAAATATTTCTTCATCCGTTAAATGATTTTCCATATTCATAATCAGCATAACTTTTCGATCTTCTTCCGAATATAGAAATTCTCTCTGCCATTGATAATAATGAGGGCCATCTTCAAGATTTCTTATATAGCTCATAAGTCCTGTAATTACCCATGCGGTCTGCTTCACATCTGTTAAGCACTCATTTTCATAGAATCTATTCCATTTGCCATGCTCACAATCTCGCATTGCACGGTCTGCCTTTTGGTAATCTTCTTTTGCTAATCCTGCATAATAGAATGCTTTTTTGAACTCACCTTGATAAGCAGCAAGCAGAGACTCACACATCTTATTGGCACCTAAAAAACAAAAATAATGAATCTTAACTTGTAAAAGTAAGGAATCCTCAAACAACCTTCTTTCACTTTCAAATAGTTTTATAGCTACCTCTTCAGATTTTTTTAAATATTCTTCATATCCTAAATAAGCATTTTGGCATAATTCTTTATACCATTCGATTTGTTCTTTCAATGACTCTGCCTGTGTTGCCCATAAGAGATCTTCGGTTCTCTCGTGTTTATTTCTCATAAACTGAGAAATCAGTATTCTCATAACATGATTAGAAAATTGTTCTCCTGCATGTTCGTCTTCATGTTTTCCAAATGGTAAAGCATATCTCGGATAATCCTCAAAACATTGCGATATTAATTTCACATTTTGCTGTCCATAATACTCGCCAATATATTGTTCTCTGTGTTCCTCAACCTCGATATCTCCATTTTTCCAAGCACTCGCAATATAATCTAAAAGATATACATGTGGTTTTACATTCGAGCAATTTATAATCCAGAAATCTTTTACTTCATGTGAAATCAACTCATTTAGTTCCTGTCTTATAAACTCTAATGAATTTGGTAACATGGTAATGTGATTCGCCGCCTGCAAATCATAAAAAGACACATGATAATATACGCCATGACGATTTTCTTTTTCTCTAACAGGAAGGGAAGGGATTCTTGGATTATGATTATTCTGGCGTCGTGTAACCATCTTTCCATAACCATTGTCTGCCCAAATCTTTATTATATCATTTGGAAGTTCAAGATAACCATCGTTATACAACTCCATTGTTTCTCCATATAAATTAGTACAACATATAGCCTCTGGTATATACTGCTTCACCATATTATACTGTAACATAATTAATTCACTCATTAATTTGCCACGGGATTCTGGCGTATCATATTGTGGATCATTGTCCCAAAATGGGCAATCGCCTTGTCCACGAAAGCCAATATTCCATATTACCTTCATATGACGTTGCGATCCAATTGCCTTTCTCCATA
>NZ_JAVBNS010000226.1:0-4970 GCF_031551385.1 Anaerosporobacter sp. | reverse complement strand
CGACAGGATTGCCCTGATAGTTTTATAATAGAATACTGTTCTAATTCCCCTTGAACGAACAATTTATTCAGGAATTTATTGATAATCCAATAGATATCCACCTTCATTAGTAGCTCGATCTCATTAACATTGAATAAAACGGATGGGATATCATGATGCAACTGATAGTTTCCTTTTTCTCGAATTACAAGATTCCAGTTATCTACTTTAATTAATGCTTGTCCCTCATTTTCCACTTCTTCTCCTGTTGCAAAGCGACACTGTAATACACCAGTCTCCTTGAAAAATTCATGCTTTAATTTATCTGCCATCTGGAATAAGAAATAGAAGTTATTTTTCACCTTATAGTATTCTTCTCTGTTTCGATTCTCATATTGCTTAAATCTTGTTGGAATAATGATTTCTGCCAAATCATACTCTTCCTCTAATAGACGATATACATCTTCTCTTCCACCTCGGTCTACCATACGAAAAACATCGAACTCTACCTCTTCAATAAAGTTAGCGATTACTGGTCTTTTTCGTCCTGTATAATAGGCAGCAAATACAATTTTAAGATACTGCAGAATCCGATACGTGATGTTATTTCCTCCAAAGTTCGTCTCACCGTTTTCATACGCGGTATCAATCGCCACTTGATAACTACTTCCTAGATTGTTCACGCTGAATACACAAGAGGATAAATCGGTTGTCCCTCCACCGCAATCTATAATTAAGGCTGCAAGTCGTTCTCCTTCATAGTAGGTCTTCTTATCAATCATGTTTTGAATGGTGTTATATAACACGGCACTTCCTTCATCTAGCATTCCGTGCATTAGGAGTTCGTATTCTGGTAATATGCAGGCATAAAAAAAGAAGATATTACACTTCATAATTGAAATATAATAACTTCTTTCACCTAATACTATTAATCTTTTTTCATCTTACTCAAACCGCACCTGTCCCATATCACATCCATCAAACCTCGTACCCTCAACCATGCAATTATTAAATACTACATTCTCAAACCTTGCATTACTAAAATCCGCATATCTTAAATCTAAATTTACGTACTCTTTGTTTTTCAATATAATGCCTCTAAAATCTTCAAATGTATATTCGTCCCCTTCGTTCTGTTCATCAAGCCACTGTTCCTGTTTTTCTTTATCTTCTTGCTTCTCATCAATAAATATAAAATCACCTATCTCGAAATATTCACCTGTCTTTATTTCTAATCGATTTCCTTTTATTAAATGCATATATTCTTCCGTCTGCACGGCTTCTCTGATATTCTCTCGCAGAAATCTTGTTATGTATGCTTGAAACTCATTGATTACTTCCATCATTATACATCGAACATCTTCTTCCTTGATTTTACCCACATATTTTAATCGTTCGCTTTGTAGTTCATTCCACAATTCTTCATATCTCGCATAGATAAATGTCACGGAAAAATCACCAACACAAACGCCTTCTTCCAAATACCATTCTTGATTGTACATTCTTACTTGATATCTAAAATCATGGTTTTGTATCCTTGTTCGCAGCAGATGAAATATTAGAAAATACGGTTCATATTCATTCTCTTCGCAATACTGTGTTACATTTTTACATATCGCTTGAAATTCGACTAGAAACTGTTTCTTCCATTCCAAACCGTTTTCTATGAACTCTTTTTGCATTTGATTTTGAATGTCATTCAACCTAGGCTCTACTTCAACACGATAGAACCGCTTTACGTCCTCTCTCATATCTCTTCACCTATGTTCTCATCTTTATTGATTAATCGAATCGTTTGAAGCATTTGACATATTACTGGATACCATGAATCCTTTACTTGCATATCGCAATTAAATCCTCCAAGCAATAGTTTTTCATTCCATCTCATTAGGGAAAATAATTGATACAACTCTCCGTCCATTACTGGCTTGGCGAAACTAAACAGTTCTATATCCAGTTCCTCCGCTTGTAGCATCTCATCATCAAGGATTTCACACTCTGGATGTAAGTCTGATAATATGTAGATTAACTGTTCTTTCAATTCATGAATCTCGTCTTCTTCCATGGTTTTATCATCAAATGTAAACGTCATTGTTACACTTGTCGTTTTATCACTATAGATATACTGTGGACACATGAAATGAGGATATTTTGCTTCTGCTAGGTTGTCCTCAAGCGGTTCAAATTCTGATGGCATATGCATAGAAATTCTACCATCAGCGATTTCCTTTTCCTCTATCTCGTAGATTCTTTGATTCATAACAACCATACCTTGATGGATGTTATTACTTGTGTCTTGTACAGCCTGTTGTTCCGCTTTTTTATTTCTTAGTTCAATAAACTTTTCTGCAAATGTTGTTTTTTCTTTGAACATTGTAAAACCTCTTTTCTTCTTCTGATAAATCTCACTACTCTTCTAGCAGTTCTCCAAAAACTTCTTCTAGTGTCTGAGAAGGAATCGCATTTTTTGTTGCATCGTAAAAAGGCTTCGTTATCTCATTCCAATCTTCCTCACTTATATCAACAAGATCATACTCGTCAATGCTTACACAATAATACGGGTAGTCTTGGGTACCATGTTCAAGACTGAAAACCGTCTTCCAGCCCTTATCATCATTCAAGACAATATATCGATCCACTATATATCCTGCATGCAACCCATTATGAAACCATATTTGTCCTGTTCCTAGTATCGTATGATACATAGTTGAATCCGCAAAGATCACAGAACATTCATTTTTTTCTGGCTTATATTTTAAGATATCAGTGTCACACGTACTCGCAACCCCTAATTCTGGAAGTCCATCTCCATCTAAGTCATTATAATAAAATGAATAAAAGTCAGCCTCTTCGATTAATTTATCAAACTCATCCCCAATTCTGTATAGGTCTCTAAAATATTCTTTCTTACCACTTTTGTACACGATTGGTATCTCACTTTTCAGTATTTTAAGATATGCCTCTTTATACAATGCATCAACTTCGGGGGTGATATCTAGAGGCGATTCCTTAATCGTAAAATCAATTGCCTTTATTTTTTCGCAAACAATGGAACTTGTCTCTTCATTAATTTCATTTTCATTGTCTGTTGTTTCTTCTATATATGGCGTTTCTTCTATAAATGGTATTTCTTCGATATAAGTCGTTTCCTCATAATCTACAACCATGTTCTCTGTATTACTTAAACTAGAACAGGCTGTTAGAAACATTACTGGTATCATTATTCAAAATTTTCTTTTCATCACTCATTCTCCTTCCAATTTTTAGGGTATACTACTAACTCCTCAACAATATATTTACTCATTGTTCCGTTACAAGCTGGTTCTAATTCCCTCTCCTTTTCTGTTTTTTCTTTATAATTCGCAATGGGTCTTGCACCTGTAAATTCCACAATAGAACCATCAACATAGTCCACTTTATATGGCTCCGCACTTGCTGAAGAACTCTTTGGATAAGGATGTCCTGTCTGGTATACTCCATTAGGAAGTGTATGAGCCTTTATATGCCCACTATACACACATTCAATGTATACATGTTCATTTTCTTTCTTATTATACAAGACGACATCTACTCTACAAGGTATATAGTCGGCAAATTCTTTAGTATCTAAGGGCCCTTCATTTGAATAATCTGGTATGAACACTTTAGGACCTAATGTAACCCAATATCTTTTGTCGTCATCTGTTAGTTCACCATAGTCACCAACTTTAAATTCTTTTCCTTCCAAAAATGGTTTTGTATATCTATTGGGTCCTTCTTGCTTTTCATAAGAATACCAATCAATATTCTTAACACCTTTAATTTTTTTTAATTTTTCTCTCTCATCAAATGAATAAGTAACTTTTTTAGCACCAGAATCCTTCGGAATATGGGGTTTTCCTCTATATCCTATCAGCCATGGTGCAATTTCTATCTTTTCATCTACTCTTACTTTTACACTTTTTTTCTGCTTATCTTTAAGCATTATCGCCAATTGATATTTTTTACTTTTCTCCAATTCTACATGCATATCAATATTAATCTTTTTCTCCTTATTTTCACTTTGACATATAAGTTTTTCATGTGAATCATAAAGTCTTCCCACAACCTCCGCTTCACTTTTTCTATATATACGATAACTCATACTCCTAGTTCCAGTTTTAAAATATAGCTGTAATAAATATTTATTATTAATGTCATACCTATAATCTGTATTTACTTTTATCGTTTCTTTCTTATAGAATTCAATCAGTCCAAATTCTTCTGCTTTTTTCTCTAAACTCTTCCCTGCTAAGTACACAGGTGCCATACCCTCTCGCGTATTATATTCCGTATCATCTGCATCACTTGCTTGCGTATAAGCCTCCTTCGTCATTTTTTCATTATTTCCCAAACGATAAACCAATTCTTCCGCTGTACTCTTTTTCTGATTATCCCCACTAATATCTACTACGTTGTCCATAATAATACTTGTTTTTTTCGTAGTTAAAGTGATTCTATCTTTTGCATACATATTGATTGATTCCGCCTGCAAGCTACCACTTTTCTCCGCTACTAGATGAATATTGTTTTCGCTTACAACAGATATGCCCTCATTAGCCGTCATCGTAATGAAGAATTCATTAGCTTCTGATTGAAAGGACAGCTCATCTTGCTTCATTACAAGTGACATATCATCTTCCGTCCCAATTCTATGAACGGATTCATCTGTCATATAATCATTATTTTCTGCTTCGCCATGACTTACTGTTGATATATAAGCTTCCATCTCATCCTCAGAAGGGATATACAACACTGCCTTCTCTCCAATCTGAGGCATCATATACCACCCCGTGTTTCCCTCTGCTGTATAGGGCACTGCAAATGGATATGCGTATGCCTCCTCTTCATCCTGTGTTTCATCAATATATAAATGAAGTTTAAGCTTGTCCTTATTGATTGCCAAGATGGTTCCGTCTATCGAAACCCCTGTGAGTTGCTTATTATGACGAACAGAAATAAGTAGTTCTTAT
>NZ_JAVBNS010000003.1:0-19189 GCF_031551385.1 Anaerosporobacter sp. | reverse complement strand
GTGGATTTAATTATAGATAAAGAAAAAAGATTAAATGGTTAATTCAAGATTTTTTCGGGACAATGGGTAGGTTGGTCATAACGAAATATTAACAAAGTGCCAAAGCAAAGGGTTTCAATATCCTAATTTGGCACTTTATTTGTCTTATAATATCCTAATTTAAGAAAAAATCTCAAAAGCTCTTAATGTGAAGGTGGTCTTTTTTTATTAAAAGCAAATGGTATTGGAATTTGCCATTAGATGTTGTAAACTGATATAAATGAAACAGCATAGAAAGGGCAGAAAAATGGTTAGTGAATCACAAAAAAAGCGGGGTATAGCGAGAGTATATATTATAATTGTATTCGTTGTCATGCTCGTATCAGTAATAGGGCTTGTATACGAAAGAATCCAAGAGAAAGAATATACAGAAAAACTCGATATAACAAAATTAAATATTATTGGAGAGTATACGGTTAATGGGGAAAGTAATACGTATACATTACAGAATAATAAACTTATTAGTATGCAAGGACATAACAAAATCGTTATAACAGGACACTTTAATAGAGATATTGAAGCAGGCAAGAACATAATTATGCGTATTGATAACACAAAAGTTAAGATGTCAGTGAATGGAGAACAAGTGTATGCATTTGGAGAAGAGGGGACTTTTCCAAGTTTGGCAAAATCAGCGGGAAATCTATGGCAGTTTTATGAGTGTGATGGAATTTCCACTGCAGATACAATAACACTTGAACTAACGAACATATATAATAATCATGTGGATAGTACATTTTCAGTTTTTTTAGAGAATTTATCCGTTGGTGATGATGCAGATGTTGTACTAAAATATATAAGAGGAGATATGTGGAACGTATTCTTATCCTTTTTTATAATAGGAATAGGGATTATCAGTGTGCTTTTTTCGATAAAGAATCCAACAACACAGATAGAGCAACATCGCTTAATTATATTTTCGGGGTTAGCGATTACATGTGGAGCTTGGAGCTTTATCGATTTTAGAGTGCAGAATTTCTTTTATCCTTATCCTGTGTTTAATAATTGCCTAGATATTATCTTATTAATGGCGATGCTAGGGTGCCTTATGTTCTATCTTGCAGTTGGAATGAAGAATAAAGGCAGAATTGCTATGCATATAGCAGGAATAATTAATTTTTTATTTATACTGGTAATGACAATAGGACAGTTTATGGGAAATACGGATTATTATGACTATGTGTTAGCAATTGACGTGCAGATCTGTGTTTGTGCAGTTGTTGCAGTATTATGTTCTATATATGAAGCAATAAAAAGTCCTGCAAAGGAACGTTTTCAGATTCTGTTAGCTCCAGTGTTGTTAGCGATTGGAGGTTTTTCGGATGTAGTCTTCAATTACATGGGAATATTCAAACAGACAATATTTATGAAAGTATGTTTTATAATCTATGTATTTTGTCAGTTTGTTTACTTAACAGAGATTATTAAAGAGCTATATAAGAAAAATATGCGAATGGAAGTATATAAAGAGTTAGCATATACAGATGTTATGACAGGAACAAAGAATCGTACTGCATTTAATGAATATGTTGTGGGACTAGAGAAACGATTACTAAAGCAAGAAATAGCAGGAATTCTTGTAGTAGATATTAATAATCTAAAATTAGCAAATGATAGTCTTGGTCATCAGTACGGAGACAAACTGATAATTAATGTATGCAAAATATTAAAAGAAGTTTTCTCAAAGAGTTGTGTATATCGTATCGGAGGAGACGAATTTGCGGTGATATTAGAAGGAAATGATCTAAAAGAATATAGTGTATTAGCAGAGAAACTGGATTTGATGATTGAAGAGTATAATCAGGATATGAAGCAAGAGGAATGGTTAAGTATTGCAAAAGGGGTTGCAGTATGGAATGATGTAGAGGTGGATAGTTTTGAAGAACTGTTTGTCAAAGCAGACAATGCCATGTATACAGATAAAATTGAAAAGAAAAAATATAAAAAAACCAATTCTGTAAATCAATAAAATGGAATAAAATAAAAAATTACCCTATATCAAGGTTTTATATTATAGCTGAAATTCTGAAAAAGAGGTAATATAAGTATATTAAATATTTGCATTAACGTATTAAAGTTAAAAACAACATGATAACAAAAGACTTTTGCTAGAAGGTGGATAGAATTAGCAAAAGTCTTTTTTGATTCATACATTGTTAGGGGGGAATGAGTATGATATAATATCTATAAAAATACACAAAATAATCATTTGCTATAACGTGTGTTTTGTGCAAAACATACTAATTTATACAAAGTTAGGATGCAAAAAAGGATATGAGAGGTGGAATTGTGAAACGTAGCAAAAGTTGGGGAATAATAATTTTGATATTTATATGCTGTTTTATGAATGGCTGTAAGCAAAATGGTGGGAATGAAGAAACAAATAGTGTTGACTATGAAAATGTTATTAAGTTAAAGGCTATTACAATCGGGAAAGAACCTAAAGAAGGGATGGACGAGTTATATAAGCAATTAGATGCATTAACAATTCCAGAGTTAAATTGCACATTGCGATTTGAATTCATTCCGTGGGGGGATGAGAAGAAACAAATCAATATAGCAGTAAATTCGGGAGAGTACGATTTTATACCGGGAGGAGTTTTTTCTGATTACCAATCTTTAACGGTACGAAATGCATTCATAGACTTAAATCAATATTTGGACATTGTTCCTGATTTGGTGAATCATTATCTGCAAAAGGGAGAGAATGCGTTAAAAAACTATGAAATTAACGGAGGACTCTATGGAATTCCACAGTTAGGATTTAGTGGATTGTATACAGATATAACGGAGGGATTTTTTTATAGGGAAGATTTAAGGAAAGAGTGGGGATTAGAACCTGTTACGGATTTAGAAACGATGGAGGCATACCTCTATCGTGCAAAGCAGGATGAGCGCTATGCTGACGAAGCATTAATTACGGACAACCGTATATGGACTGGCTTATGGTCTATGATTGCGGGAGATAACTATATTGAGATTTCCACAATATTAGAAAATCCATTTTTCGTGGTTTCTGTTGAGAATCCCTACGTTCCTGTATCAAGAATGGAAACACCTGAGTTTAAGGAAGTGTTAAGATATATAAAAAAATGGTATGATGATGGTATCATAGACCCTAACCTACTTGTATATTCTGATAATGAAGGTTCGTTAGGACTGGAATTAATGAAGAAGGATAGAAAACCTTGTGAGACGAATGCACCAATATGGAGCTGCAATAAAAATTTTATTCCTAAGTTATATGAAACAAATCCAGATTGGGAGTTTGGGTTTTTTAGCTATATGATTGACAAAGAAGCTGTATATGCAACAACGGGAGAAGGAGGATCTGTGATATCGATACCAAGTAAATCAGAACATCCAGATACTGCAATTCGTCTATTAGAAAAAGTGCACACAGATAGTCGGTACTATAATTTACTTGTTTATGGTGTGGAAGGAATTCATTATAATACGAAGGATAATGCTCTTAATTATGATGGTATTAAAGAGACGAATCGATATCCAGGCTGGACAGCAGCAAGTGATGATTATATGCAATTTAGCTTGGAAGCACCGAATAAAGTTTGGACAGAACAAGTATATGATCCTATGATAGAAAAAGGGGACAGATTAGCAAAAGAAGTACCATATTGTCCAATTGACAGATTCTCGTTTGATTTAAGTTCGGTAGATAGTATTCTGAATAAAATGAATGAAGTGAAAGAGAAGTATTTTCAGCCATTATTGTGTGGGAATACGGACAACATAGACGTGGATTTGAACGATGCAATTAGTAAATTAAACGATGCTGGAATTAATATATACATGGAAAGAATAGAACAAGCATTACAGGAATATAAGAATACATTAAAGTAATTATTTTTATGAGGAGCAGCCAATGAATTGGCTGCTTTTTTCGTTCGCCCAACATGGGCGAACTCTTACGAGAATGTCATAGAGAATTATGCATATGAAAAAAACGTTCTGTGAGGTAATTGATATAAAGCTTTTGGTGAATGAATGTTTTTTGGAATGATTTTGTTTGAATAAACGAAAAAACATCTAATTTATTGCTATGTTTTGTTCGAAATCATGAAATAAATATTTGGTTTTTGATAAGTTCTATAAAAAGTGCACTAAATACAAGAATATTTGCATATAAAATTGTGAATAAAATAGCTATAATAAATTGTCATTATGTGTTCTCACATAGAAAGAGGAGGGGGTTAAAACGGGCAAAGGATAGCAGGGATTATATTATCAAGTAAACAGTCCTTTTAGGACAAATAGTACACTACCACTTGAACTGTGGTTGGGGATTGATTGGGAGGAAAATAAATGAGGAAATATCAAAAAAGATTTGTCGCAGTTGTAATATTAGTTGCACTACTTGTACAGACCATTGGTATAAGAGTTCCCGTTTATGTAAGTGCAGAAGAAACATCTATCTTTACAAATTATTTTCCAAAGATTACTGAAGTAACGGATGCCAGTGGATTTAAGCATCCAAGTGTCGGACTAACAAAGGATTTACTTGAAAATGTAAGAACTAAGGTAAGAGCAAAAGCAGAACCTTGGAACACCTATTTTAATGCCATGCTAACCTCAAATACTGCTAGTGCAAATGTTGTATCTAACAATCAAAGTGCAGCAAATCCAGCAGTAGCGGCAACGGTAGCTTTTAATAGTCAAAGTGTCCAGTCGAAGTTTATAACAGATGCCCTCAGAGCTTATACACAGGCTTTGCTATATTACATCACAGGTGCTGACATATATAGAGCAAACGCACTGCACATTATTCGTATCTGGTCTCAGATGGATCCAGCACAGTTTACATACTATACAGATGCTTGTATTCATTCGGGAATACCTCTAAACCGTATGTTAATGGCAGCAGAGATTTTAAGATACTCAAGTTGTAACAATAAGACGTATGTATCTGCAGCTGGTACAACAGAGAACTTGAATTGGACAGATACGGATACAAAGAACTTTACGAATAATCTAATAAATCCAATGATTGAAACGTTGCAACATGATCAAAATCACTTTATGAATCAGCATATGTATCCATTGATTGGAGCAATGTCAGGATATATCTTTACTGGCAACAGAACAAGATATAATGAAGCTGTTGAGTGGTATACGGTTAACAGTACTGCCAATGATCAAGGATTTAATGGTTCTATTAAGCAACTGTTCCGTTGGGTTGATGAAATCGCTGTAGTAGGAAATAAAATAGGACAAGGAACAAAAGTTACAGGTCATGTTCAGCATGTGGAGATGGGAAGGGATCAAGCCCATGGTTCTGGTGATTTAACGAATGCTGCGATTATTAATCGAATGCTACTTGCTCAAGGAACAAAAGTTGATCCAGCGAAAGGTACTGTGTCAACAAGTAGTAATGCGGTTGGCCCTTATGAATTTTTGGATAATAGAATTTTGGGTGCGGCGGAATTTTTCTGGCAGTATATGCTTGGATATGAAACAGAATGGACACCTGTTGCTTACTCGATTGCGGGGGATGGAACGATACGAGATACCTATAATCGATTTTCACTTGAGTATCGGGGAAGATTTCAAACG
The DNA here is from genome assembly GCF_031551385.1 of Anaerosporobacter sp. Lineage (GTDB taxonomy): Bacteria > Bacillota > Clostridia > Lachnospirales > Lachnospiraceae > Anaerosporobacter. Next base: position 13,579 of record NZ_JAVBNS010000003.1, on the reverse strand, counting down.
GCTAACTTTTGGGATTTGTACTCTTACTACACCTATGTAAAAAAGCAAGATATGTCAAAAATAGCTCCATATTATTATGAAGCCTTTACGAAAAAACTTGCACCTACTGCAAGTGGTTGGGAAAACGTTGATGCAGGTACAGATTTCTGGCTTTACTTACCAGCAGAAGCCGAAACAGATGCGAAAAAGTTTCTTCCAAATTTGAATTCAAGTGGTAGTTTGATTGAGGTAGAAGATCGCTATACAAGTTTGGATAGCAGTACAAAAACGTTAACAGAGAATAATACTACATATATCAGATTCAATGCATCAGGAGCAGGAAGTAAGATTGTACTTTTGAGTTTAGGTCAGGGTTCAAAAACGTATGGGGTAAAACTTCGCTCAAATGGTACGGCTACGTTAGAAATGTTAGGGCAGACACTGACAGTATCCAATACAAATGGGCAATGGAAATACTTCACTGTCACAGGGAATTTCGGTGATTTTGCTCCTGTTACGATAAAGGGTGCATCAGGAGTTACCGTTGATATGGATTGTATTGATGCTAATGCTGCTAACGTATTGACACCACCAGTATTTAAGACAGGGACGTCCGATTTAAATGTATTCGTTTATTCAGGTGTGTCTCTTGATATGGATTTTTCAGCCTTAGATTCCAATGCAAAGGATGTAGTTACCTATGAAGGATTTTCAATGCCACAAGGTTCTAGTTTGAATAAAAATACTGGTATATTTACTTGGAAGCCAACGCAAGCAGGGAAGAGTTCCTTTATTATTGCAGCTTCTGATGGAGTAGCGGTAACAGCAAGAAATGTTAATATTTCTGTAAGTGCGAACCGAAATACTGCAATTACAGAAGTACTTGCTCCATATAATGCAACTATAAGTTATGAGTATCCATCACTTGAGGAGTTTAAGAAAGTACATAAAGAAACAGTAAGCAAGATGAATACCGCATCTGACAAGGAATTTTGTGAACAATTACTATTACTTAGAATTGCAGTAGAGAATCTTAAATTAACAACACCGCTTTTATCGGATGGCAGTATTGATTATTCCAAGATTGTTACGTCTACGTTAGGCACGGATTTATCATGGCTTGTTGATGGAGATAATGCTACTTTTGGAGGTTTCAAAAATGGTCGTGAAAACTTATGGCATACGATTGACTTTGGTGTTGATTACAAGGTTTCAATCAGTAAATTTGGATTGCAAAGCAGAATGAATTTTGTTGACCGTGCGGCAGGTAGTGTACTATATGGTTCGAATGACAATGAAAATTGGACTCGCTTAACGCCTGGAGAGACAGCGTTTACTCCAGAGATGTCCATTATACCTGTTGATGAAAAATATAAAAATGAGAAATATCGCTATCTAAAAATATTTTTAATTAATCCTCAGCGTGATATTATCCATAATTCTGCTCAAATGAATATTGAGTTAGGTGAGCTAAGATTATGGGGTGTGCGATATGATGCTGGAAACATGATTTCTTCGGTTTCTATTAGTTCAGACCAAAGTGTTGCTGGAAGAATTCAGCTAGGTGATACAGCAAAACTGACGATTCAGACGAGGGAAGCCGTTAAGGATATGGCGGTTACCATTCAAGGTTTGCCTGCAATGCTTACTACAACAGACAATATAAACTGGACAGCAGTTGCTTCTATGACAAAAGGTGTAGAAGCAGGTAATGTTACGTTTACAGTAGACTACCATAGACAGGATGGAAGCGCAGGAGACACGATAAGCGTTACAACGGATAATTCCAAGCTGTTTCTAGTTGATAAGTCTGATTTCATTGAACATGTTTTGGATATTACGGATTTAATTGATTCTACCACTGGAAGAAGTCAAGCGGATACATTAAATCAAACAAAGAATTTATTTGACAATAATGCAAGTACATCTTCCGATTATCGTACCGATAACGGTTTGGGAGGACTACAAGGCTGGGGCGGATCGATTACCTTTGATTTTAAAGTAGATAATCAGATTTCTCTTCGAATGGTAGAGATACAAGCAAGGCAGGATCAGGTATCCAGAATAAAAGGAACGGTAATACAAGGTTCTAATGACAATGTGAACTTTGTTACAATCTCTACAGAAGCAATAGCAACAGCAGAGTGGCAGACGTTAACAATCAATGATAACAGCGCGTATCGTTATATTCGAGTGTATAATGCTGGAAATTGGTATGGAAACATGGCAGAATTGGCATTCTATGGGGAAATAATTCGCCCTATTAACATTTTAGATAATGCTGATTTGATTGATTCTACCCCTAGAAGAAGTCAAGCGGATACCTTAACTCAAACAGCGATGTTATTTGACAATAATCCAAGTACATCTTCTGATTACCGTACCGATAATGGTTCAGGAGGAGTTCAAGGCTGGGGAGGATATATTACCTTTGATTTTAAAGCTGGTAATCAGGTATCTCTCCGAAGTGTAAAAATACAAGCAAGGCAAGATCAGGTATCCAGAATAAAAGGAACGGTAATACAAGGCTCTAATGACAATGTAAACTTCGATACAATCTCTACGGCAGCAATAGCAACAGCAGAGTGGCAGGTGCTAACAATTAATGATTGTAGTGCGTATCGTTATATTCGAGTTTATAATGCTGGAAATTGGTTTGGAAACATGGCTGAATTGAGATTTTATGGGGAGGTAGTTCGCCCTATTAATATGTTGGGGATTACCGATTTAATTGATTCTACCCCTAGAAGAAGTCAAGCGGATACCTTAACTCAAACATTGATGTTATTTGACAATAATGCAAGTACATCTTCCGATTATCGTACAGACAACGGTTCAGGAGGAGTTCAAGGCTGGGGAGGATATATTACCTTTGATTTTAAAGCTGGTAATCAGGTATCTCTTCGAAGTGTAAAGATACAAGCAAGGCAAGATCAAGTATCCAGAATTAAGGGAACAGTAATACAAGGTTCGAATGACAATGTGAATTTCAATACCATTTCTACAGCAGCAATAGCAACAGCAGAGTGGCAGACGTTAACGATTAATGATAACAGCTACTACCGCTATATTCGAGTTTATAATGCTGGAAATTGGTTTGGAAACATGGCAGAGTTGGCGTTTTATGGGGAATGTAAATAATATTATTAAAGATGAAATAGGAAAAACAGAAGTAGAAACTGTTTTTTAGTTTAAAAAGATAGGACGACAATGTCAGTATAAAAACAAATTGACATTGCCGTGCTATCTTTCATTAAACAACGATTTGATTATGACTGCAAGGAAGCGATTAATTCCCATGCTTCATCTGGTGAATCTGGATAGATAATCACAACATTATCTCCCCATGTGAAAGCAATAGAGCTTTCTTTTGACAACGCATCTTTAACAATATCTTCGGTCATAGTATCAAGTTCACCGAGACATCTTTGCAAATCATAGATATCAGGTTCGGTGTTAAAACACCAATGCATCTTTGTATGCCCTTGCACATCGTAATAATTGCCTGCCATTACGAGAGATTCCTCTACATGGGCAACGTAATGTCCTTCAAAACTAACAGGAACACCATTTTTTAATAAAAGGTGTGTTTCGGATGCAATAAATCCGAACGATTCAAAATCTGGAAGATAATTAGAAAAAGCATCTGGATATTCATCGAGTAAAACACTGGTGTAGCAATCGCCTGCCTCCATAGAAAACCGTGTGAAGTCAATTGGATGTTCCCATAGCCAGTCTAATAGCATAACGATGGAGTCATAATCGTCATTCCACGAACCTACAATCTGATACCATCCACTTTCATTTTGGAACGTAATTTTCTTTTTCTGACCTGCTTTACCTTCGGATACAATCTGTATACCATCACGGTTTGTTACGGTTATAGTAGGTTCTACAATGTTTCCTTGTTCGTCAATCTCCACAAAGATACAATCCTCTATCATCTCAACCTCTTGGTGTCCTGCAATGATTGTCAAATCACTGTAATCCTCTGTTTCTCCACGTCGATGCCAGGAAAGTTCTATACTGAAAAGACTTCCATCAGAATTGTAATGAGCAGCACAGTCAAACAATGGATGGCTATCGATGATAGGAATTAGAAAGTCATTTTCGTACTGCTTTCGATTGTCAGAAAAAAATCGTGTTTCTGCGTAGGGAGGTGCTGCATCTGATTTGCTTTCTGATACGTCATCTGAAGCTGCTGAATTATATTTAAAATAATCCTCTGCTTGAAAGTTGTCTGACCATTGTAATACGGTGTGCCCGCTACTTTCCTCTTGATTGTAATCCTGTTCAAAATCCTGCTTAAATAGTACAGATGCACCAGCAATAATTAAGCAAAAACATGCAGCAAGAGTACCCCACTTTATCCAGCTAGGTTTTTTCGCTACATGTTTACTAGGAGCGGCTTCTTCAATATATCTCTCATCCACTTGACTAAGAATATTCAAAATCCGTTTTTCTTCTTTCATAGCGTAACACCTTCTTTCTCCAAAATCTCTTTCAGTTCATTCCTTGCCCTAAGTAACATCATTTTTACTTTGCTTTCACTAAATCTATACTCTTTTGCAATTTCCTTAATTGAGCTAAAATACCAATACCTACGCATGAAAACCTTTCGTGTATCCGTTGGCAGAGAAGAGAGGAAAAGATTGAAAATGTCAATCAAAGCAGATTCCTCGATCGTCTGCTCGACACTGTCAGTGGCAGGAATGCAGTCTTGCAACTCATCAAGTGCCAGTGGTATTTGTCCACTTCCACGCTTTTTTGCATTATACTTTTCATATCTATTCAAGGAAAGATTGCGAGTGATTTTTCCCAGAAATGCTGACAAGCAATTTGGACGTTGTGGAGGTATTGCGTCCCATGCTCTCATGTAGGTGTCGTTGACACATTCCTCAGAGTCTTCGTGATTGTGTAGAATGCTGTAGGCAATGGCATGGCAATAGTTGTTGTATTTGCTCGCTGTTTCTGTTAGGGCAGTTTCGGAGCGTGCCCAGTATAAATCAATAATCTGCCCATCATCCATATGTGTTCTCCTTTCTCTTAGTGGTATCGTCATAAGACCTTTCACCTATATAGACCGAAAAATAACCTACTGCGTCACAAGTATTTATAAATTATTGAGTAGTTTTTGAAAAATCATTCCACTGTGAGAAGATAAAATACGTAGTACTTGAAGAAAAGCCCTTGTCATTATGACAGGGGCTTGATTCGCATTATGTTCGAAAGAAAAATAGCATGAGAGTGGTCACCTTTTTTTATTTTATTTAGTTTGTGTGACAAGAAAATTTGCTAAATATTCAGCAGTTTGGCAATATCAGAGAAGTTGACAAGCAAATCGTCATAGATATTAACTTTAATGGTGGAATCAAAGGAGTATTGGATGTTGAGCATATTTCCATCAAAATAATTGACTGTTACAATCTTGCGACGAGGATCAACAATCCAATACTCACGAACTCCGTAATTATTGTAATAGTACAGCTTGCGAATATAATCATCTGACGGATTGCTAGGAGAAACAATTTCAATGATGAAGTCTGGGGCACCATTGCAACGTTTTCCGTCTAATTTATCTTTATCACATACAATCATAAGGTCAGGTTGTACAATGGTAAGTGGAGTATCGTTCAATTTCACATCAAATGGAGCATGGAATACTCTGCATGAGCCTTGCTTGCTTTTGATATAGATATTAAGTAAGGTTGAAAGTTCCATGGAGATTGTTTGGTGATCTTGTGATGGGCTGGACATATCATAGATTACACCATCAAAGACTTCTACTCTTTTATCTTCTGGAAGGGCTTCGTATTGCTCTAATGTGGTGATTTTTGGTTGTGGTTGTATTGCAGACATAGTGGCACTTCCTTTCTATAAATAATTCGTATGTTAATTAAAGCATAAGTTACAAAAAGGAAAAAGTCAATTGTTATCAAATATAAGTAAAGCGTTTATTGAAAAAGTATATGAAATATAATGTTATTGCTATAGGATTCTTTGTAAGCTTGCAATAAAATGAATGTAGATAACTATACAAGTAATTGCGAAACTCTCAATACACTTGCCTGCTTCTTGATTAGCATACAATAACTAAAAAACGATAGCGAAGCATCTTAGTACTTCTTGGTGTATACTGCATAACTTAGGAAGGCGAGGCATGGACGCCGAGCCAGCCTGAGCTGAGGCAGGATGCCGAATCGAAGGCGTTTCCGTGACCTTTGGATAGTGTTCGTATACACCTAGAAGTTCTTAGATGAGTAGCGTGTTTTGTGTTAGTGTATGCTAATCAAGAAGCTTACAAAGACATAACGGAGTTTCGCAATTACCGAGATAACTATATAAATCCAAGGAAAGGAAATGTACAGCATCGTAGTTAAACTGCGAAACTGTATGGGAAGATGTATGAATCAAGTAAAAGTATATCCAGTACATAAAGAATCAATACTGCAAGATCGATATGTCGTTAAAGTACGTGCAATTGGAGAAGAAAATTGGTTGAAAGTTCCTACCTATCAAGTCAAAGTGGATATGCATGATGTTCGATTGGCATCCATGGCATACTTAGACTTTGAAGGAAGTATTGAAATTGAGATTGAATCAAAAGTATATATATATCGAGTGGATATAAGACCACTCAGTAAGAAGATACCTGTTGAGTTTACAACGAAGAAAGTAAATTTTATATTAGATAAACCAGCTAATCTATCAATAGAAATAAATAAAGATCGTTTTCATAACCTGCATCTTTTTGCAGGAGAAATCCGAAAGGATATACCAGATGAGAACGCAGAAAATGTTTTAGTATTAGAGGGAAATTCAGAAAAATATTGTAGTTTTGGAGCAGAGACAGCTACTAAATTAGAAGCAATGCCAAAGGGACGAACCTTGTATATTAAATCAGGTATCCATTATGCTGGAGAAGGAATGTTCAAAGTCCCTTCCCATACGAATATCTATATGGAGGGGGGAGCTGTTGTTGTTGGCAACTTTTTATGCGATCATGTAGAAGATGTTCATATCTATGGAAGTGGTATTTTATATTTGGCAAATTTTGAGCGATATGGTGGAAAAAGTGGATTTCAATTGAACCATTCACACAATATTACGATAGAGGATTGCATCTTAATTAATCCACCTCATTATACGGTTGCATTAGGTGAGTGCAAGAACGTAACAATTCGTAATATTAAGAGCTTTAGCTGTGAAGGCTGGAGTGATGGAATTGATATGATGAGTTGCCAGAATATATATGTAGAGGGTGGCTTTTTACGTACTTCAGATGACTGTATAGCAGTATATGGACATCGCTGGAGTTTCTACGGCGATACAAGAAATGTTGTTATAAAAGGGATTACCTTATGGGCAGATGTGGCGCATCCAATCTGCATGGGTACGCATGGACTGAGTGAAGAAGAGGGAGATATCATAGAGGATATTCACTTCGAAGATATCGACATATTAGAGCATCACGAATACCAAGCAGGCTACCTTGGATGCATGGCGATTAATGTAGGAGATAAGAATATAGCGAGAAATATTGTGTTTGACAATATAAGAATCGAACCGTTTGAACATGGGAAAATATTTGATTTTCAAGTGAAATTTAATCCAGATTATAACCCATGTCCGGGAAAAGGCATTGAGAATATTACACTTAAAAATATATATTACACAGGTCAGAGAGATGAAGTATCGGTAATTGAGGGATATAGCGAAGAATTCAATGTGAAGAATATTTATATTGAAAATTTAGTTCGTAATGGTGTTAAAGTTAAAACATTAGAGGAAGGTAATATTCGAGTAGGCAAGTATGTGGAGAATGTCACGCTAGCAGATTAGTTTTACGAGAAAAAATTTACTGTGTGATGATAGCTGGGGTACAGAACAGCGCAATGAATTCTCAGACAAATCTAGGGTGTTTGAGAAGAGAATAGTAAGAGAAGGGTAAAAGAAAATATGGCAGGATATTTATTCGTTCATTTTATTGGTGAAGAGAAAGATGGAGAGCAAATTTATTTTAGTATTAGTAAAGATGGTTTGCATTGGAAGGATTTAAATCAAGGAAAGCCAATATTATATTCAGATTTAGGTGATAAGGGAGTTAGAGATCCGTTTATTGTGAAAGAACCTACAACAGGAAAATACTTCTTAATAGCGACTGATTTATGTATAGGAAAGCGTAAAGGTGGCTGGGAAAGTGCGTGTAAAAATGGGAGTAGAGACCTTATTGTATGGGAATCAGATAATCTGATTGATTGGGGAAAAGCAAAATCATGTCGAGTAGGAATACCAGAAGCAGGTTGTGTTTGGGCACCAGAAGCAGTGTATGATAAAAAGGAAGAAGCATTTTTTGTTTTCTGGGCATCTTTTGTTAAAGAAGAGGGTGAAGCGGAAGGAAAACACCGTATCTATTCGGCATATACAAAGGATTTTAGGGAGTTTACATCACTACAAAAATATATTGAAAAAGAGAACGCAATTATTGATACAACAATAATCTTTGATAATGGGAAATATTATCGTTTTTCTAAAGATGAGAGTAATAAGCATATTATTGCTGAATGTGGAGATGAATTGGCTGGACAAGATTTTATCCTTATTGAAAATTCTAAATTAAATGAACTGTTAGGAGTAGAAGGTCCTGAATGTTTTCGGTTACCAGATGGAAAGTGGTGTTTGGTTGTAGACCAGTACGGAACAGGAAAAGGTTATCTTCCTATCGTTATTGAAGACTTAGAAACTGCAGAGGTAAGAGTACTTGAGGAAAAAGACTACAGTTTTGGCAGTACGAAAAAAAGGCATGGTGGAATAATCGCCATAAGTGATGAGGAATACGACGCATTGCAAGATAAGTTTTAGTAGAGGCGAAACTCCATTTTTATATGTGGCTAAGTTTCTTAGCTATTGTACGTTAATCAAGAAACAGTCAAGTATATTGAGAGTTTCGCAATTAATAATTTAAGTGATGGAAAAGGAAAGGTGGAAGAGAGAATGATTCAAGAAAATGAATGGATTAGAGAAGCGACTGCTGCAATAAAAGAAAAGATGGATTGGCTTAGTGAGAAATCAAAAGATAAAATCCCTTATACAACGATTGATGGAGAACATGACAACAGAGCTGATACAACGATAATTTTTAACCTTGATGATGGACTAAACTGGTGGACGAATGGGTTCTGGGGTGGTATGTTATGGTTAATGTATCATGAAACAGACGATAAGAAATATGCACAAATTGCGAGATACAATGAGGAATTACTAGACAAATGTTTTGAAGATTTTTATGGTCTTCATCATGATGTAGGATTTATGTGGTTACCAACAGCAGTTGCCAATTACCGATTAACAAAAAATGAAGATGCAAAAAGACGTGCAATGCATGCAGCGACAATTCTTGCTGGAAGATTTAATCCCGTCGGAAAGTTTATAAGAGCGTGGAATGATTTAGAAGATGAAACAAAGGATACGAGAGGTTGGGCAATTATTGATTGCTTATTTAATATTCCATTACTTTATTGGGCAAGTGAAGAAAGCAATGATCCTAGATTTAAACAAATTGCTATGATGCATGCGGATACAGCAATGAACACATTTGTTAGAGCGGATGGTTCGGTACGACACATTGTTGAGTTTGATCCATTCACAGGGGAGTTTGTAACCGATCATGGTGGACAAGGATATGCGAAAGGCTCGTCATGGACAAGAGGACAAACATGGGGATTGTATGGATTTGTGATTAGCTATATGCATACTGGAAAGCAAGAATATCTGGATACAGCGAAGAAGATTGCACATTATTTTATCGCGAATATTCCAGAGGATGGAATTATACCAGTTGACTTTAGACAACCGAAAGAGCCCGCATGGGAAGATTCTTGTGCAGCAGCAATTGCAGCTTGCGGATTAATCGAGATTTCCAGAGTGGTAGATGAATGTGAGAGGGAATTGTATCTACAGCCAGCGATAAAACTTTTGAAGACATTATATGAAAAGCGAAGTGATTTCAGCAAGGACAATGATAATATACTTACGAATTGTACAGCGGCATATCATGATAAGAAACATCATTTCTCAATTATCTATGGAGATTATTATTTTATGGAAGCTATGTTTAGACTAAACGGAAATGATATATTCCTATGGTAAAAGTTTGATATGATAAGATTAATGATGGGAGGGGGTATCGTCCTGAAGTGTTATGCTTGTGGAAGTTCTATGGTCTATGTTATAATCAATTTCATAAGAATTGGTAATAATAGATAGCTACGAATGGTTAATGAAAGGAAGCGTAATATATGAGTAAATTATTAATAGTTGTCGATATGCAAAACGATTTTATAACAGGAGCACTTGGTACAAAGGAAGCAGTAGCAATAATTCCTAATGTAGTAAAAAAGATTCAACACTATATGAAAAATGATGATGCAATTATTTTCACGAGAGATACCCATGCTAAGAATTATCTTGAAACGCAAGAGGGTAAAAACCTTCCAGTAGAGCATTGCATTAAAGGAGAAGAAGGCTGGGAAGTTTGTAATGAAATCAAGGAAGCAATTGCAGTAGCTGAATGCAAATGCTATGATAAAGTAACGTTTGGCTCAGAAGAGTTAGCAAAAGACTTAATGGCAGGACGATACAATGATGTAACAGAGATTGAATTAGTTGGTGTTTGTACGGATATCTGTGTAATATCCAATGCATTATTAGTAAAAACATTCTTACCAGAGATGCCAGTAAAGGTTGATGCTTCTTGCTGTGCTGGAGTTACAGAGCAAAGCCATAAGAATGCATTAGAGGCTATGAAGATGTGTCAGATTGAGATTGTGGAAGAATAAGAAATGAATAAAGATTGAAGTTAATTACGCTGAAGAAAGATATAAAAGAGTAGTTACTTTGTAAGTGAAAAAACTCTAAGTAATTTATCCATGGATGATAAATTATTTGGAGTTTTTTGTTTCTTAAAAATCAGTACTAACATCTTAAAAAAGGAGCACTTTTGCGTTTGAAAAATTGCTACAATACAAAGGTATCATGGTAACTATTTATAGATGAAAACATCATCAAAGGAGAGGGTAAAGAGATGGGTATAAAAATAGGAAAAAAGATACTAAGTTCTATGTTAGCAATATTACTATTTGTCATGAGTTTTATTCCTAGCGTTGTTGTTAAGGCAGAAGAGGAAAAGACAAGTAGTTATATACTGAATGATGCATATGTAGATGAGGGATTGGTTACAGCGGCTAATAAAGGGAAAGTAATGTTAGATGCAGACCCTAATAAAGCAGGGAGACTGATTATCGGAAAAGGAAGACAAGTTTATATTCGTTTTGATTTGTCACAGATTGATGCGAATGAAGTTGATAGTATGATATTGTGTATGAAACAGACGAATGCAAATGTGAATACAATCGTAGTGACACAGGCAGGTGAGTATCTGACAGAGAATGGAATTGAGACAGAGACAAAGTGGAATGAAAATAATATTACATTTGATAATCGTCCCAATGATATAGAGGGTAGCCCAAGTGATACGATGGAGTGGAATGGAACGACATCGCAAATGGAATTAAAATCATTGCTATTAGATGCAAAAAATGCAGGTAAGGACGAGATTACGTTACATATTGCAATAGAGGGGGATAATAGTAAAAATGGTGTAGCGAATGAAATCTATTCAACGCGCGATACAACTACACCTTTGAGTATGCAAGTACTATTAAAAGAAGTAGAAGTAATACCAGACACAGATGAATATGTTCTAAATGATGCATTCGTAGATTCAGCATCAGCCAATAGTAGTAAAGCAATGATAACAAGCAAAGCAGATAAATTGATTATCGGAAAAGGAAGACATGCATATATTCGATTTAATATATCACAGATTGATGCTGATGAAGTTGCAAGTATGATATTGTATGTTACACAGACGCATGCGAATAATACAATTGTAGTGACTCAAGCAGGTGAGTATCTGAGAGAGGAAGGCACAGAAACAGAAACAAAGATAAAATGGGATGAAAACAATATTACTTACAAAAACCGTCCAGTTGATTTAGCAAATTCTCAAACCTATACGATGGAATGGGATAAAAAAGCTACATTTCAAATGGATTTAACATCATTATTGGTAGATGCAAGAAGTAAGGGCAAGAATGTGATTACGTTGCATATTACAACAAAGGATGTTGAAACAAGTACAATTGATGCTAGTGAAATCTATTCAACTCGTAGTATTACAAGTCCTCTTTATATGATTGTTAGAATGAAAAATGAAGAGCAACCACAGGCAATGCCGGTTCAAAAAAGCGGCGATACGTATCTTGAAAGTGCTTCTATTGCTCAGAAAACAGTTCGAATTAAAGCAAAGACAGGACAATATTTGAAATTAGCTCAAGATGGAAAAAGTTTTGAAACAACGGATATTCAAAGTGAGGGAAGTATATTTGCTGTATATATATCCGAATATGCATATCCGTCTTATGAATTAGAAAACTATGGTTCATCTATAACAACATTTGCGATAAAATGCTTAGACAATAATAAATATCTAACGATTCAAAATTATTTTGAAGAATCCGATGCAAGTAAAAATTATTATAACTTGAATGCAACAGGAAAGTATGAGATTCAAGCACAAGCAGATGAGGTAAACTGGAACGAACGATTCTATATTGATTATTATGAAACTGCTGGTTACTATACGATATCTAGCCATCTGCTAAACCTACGTGATGACCCTTCTTTTTCAACTGCGCCAGTGCGTATGACAACAACAGAAGGTCTATGTACTTCTGCAAGTCAGATGCAAAGCTATCAATTTCAATTTGAAGATGTTTCTGATTATGACCAATTAGAAGTTTTGTCTAAAGTAGAAGGAAATCAAGCAGAACTCTACTGGTATCCAGTAGATGGAGATTTAGATACTTCACATTATACTGTAGATGGTTCTGTAGTTACAACAGAAAACGGAAAACTCTATGCGACAGTTACAGACCTTACGTTAGGAACTTATGAAATTGAAGTAATCTATACGAATGGTTTGAATAGTCAAAGTGATATAGCTAAAGTTTGTATCTTTAACCATCCTGGTATCTCACATACGGAAGCAGAATTAGATGCTATGAGAGAGCATGTACAGAAGAAGGAAGAGCCTTGGTATTCTGATTACATGAAGTTACAATCTACAGTAGCAGACAACTTAAATTCAACTTCATTTACAATAAAAGCATATGATGCGATTGGAAGAGGAGAACCTGCAGGGCATGGTAACATCTCTGATTTCGAACAATCAGCGAATGCGGCGTATTTTAATGCTTTGCAATGGGTTATTACTGGTGATTCTGCTTATGCGGATACGGTAGTAAATATTCTAAATGCATGGTCGGATTTAAAAATCGTAGATGGAAGAGATCGAATTCTTGGAGCGGCTATCAATGGTTTTAAATTAAATAATGCAGCAGAAATAGTAAGATACTATCATGGTGGATATTCTGGCTATAGCGATACAGATTTCAAAAACTATCAATCTATGATGGAAAATGTAATCTATCCAGTAATTCAAGATTTAGGTGCACCAATGGTGGCAAATGGAAACTGG
>NZ_JAVBNS010000039.1:0-4592 GCF_031551385.1 Anaerosporobacter sp. | reverse complement strand
AAGAGATATAAAGATGGTCTTGCGATTGAGAAGGCTGCTGTTGAGACTCTTAGATAGTTTGGGATTTAATTAAGAAATGATAATTAGAACATAAAAATAAGCACTATATGAGGAGTATGATATCCTTGTATAGTGCTTTCTTAGATTTGTACAGGAAACTAAATATCCCACTTAAAGGTAATCATTATTCATATGGAAAATCAGATTTGTTTGCAATCATAATAGCGTTTAGATATTTGCTTAGTGGAAAACAAGTGTTAGCTTTTAAAGAAGACTTCCAAAGAATAAGTATTGATTTTGCAAAACAGTCAACCGAAGAGAAGAAATATAAGCTCTTATCTGCAATGGGAATACCAGAAAATTGGTTCAATAGTATATGATAATATTTATTAGGGCAGTATTACAAACAGGCTTATGATATACAGGGGTGTAAGAGATGATAAGAAAATTTGAAGAATATGATACAGAGCAAATTATGCAACTATGGTTAGCAGGAAATATAGAAATACATAATTTTATACCAAAGGAATATTGGATATCCAATTATACATTTGTTGAGAAAGAACTTTTGAAAGCAGATGTCTATGTATATGAATCAGACAAAAAAATACGAGGTTTTATTGGTATGGTAGAGAACTATATTGCAGGAATTTTTGTTGATAGTAATTTTCGTTCTACAGGTGTAGGGAAAAGTCTTTTAGAGTACATAAAAGAAAGGAATTCTTTGTTTACATTGCATGTTTATCAGCAAAATCAGCGAGCAGTAGAGTTTTATCTAAGAGAAGGATTTGTGGTTGTTTCTGAAGGGTTAGAGAAGGAAACGGGAAAAATGGAATATACAATGGAGTGGAACAAAATATAATATAATTATAAATATTGATGAAGTATTTGGAAAGGAAGATGATGTTGTGTCGAATATTTTACCTGTTTCAGATTTGAGAAATTATAATGAGGTATTAAAAAATTGTCAGATTGGAGAACCTGTTTTTTGACAAAGAACGGAAGAGGACGATTTGTAGTTATGGATATTGAAGATTATGATGTGTTGTATAAAGTGGGAAAAGAGTTTATTGAAATTGGTGATATTTCAAATTTCAACAACATTCCCTGTAATGCATATATAAAAACTAGACATTCTTAATAAAAAATTTATGAAAAATAACTAAAATCCTTAAAAAACGAATGGATTGTTCGACAATATAAACAGAGAATTTCTTTACAAAACATGAGATAAATGTTAGAATAAACTTTGAATAGGGCCAATAAGACCTTTTATTACATAAAGGAGGATATTATTAATGTCAAGATCGAAACAATCAATGGACGGTAACACAGCCGCTGCTCATGTAGCCTATGCGTTTACTGATGTTGCTGCCATATACCCAATTACACCTTCAAGCCCAATGGCTGATTATGTTGACCAATGGTCTGCATCAGGACAAAATAACATTTTCGGAAATCAAGTTAAAGTAGTAGAAATGCAATCAGAAGCAGGTGCAGCAGGAACAGTTCATGGTTCTCTTGCAGCAGGTGCTATTACTACTACATTTACAGCATCACAGGGTCTTTTATTAATGATTCCTAACATGTACAAGATTGCAGGAGAACAATTACCTTGTGTATTCGATGTATCTGCACGTACTGTTGCAACACAATCACTTAATATCTTCGGAGATCACAGTGACGTATATGCATGTCGTCAAACTGGTTTCGCTATGTTAGCAGAAACAAACCCACAAGAAGTTATGGATTTAAGTCCAGTAGCACATCTTGCTACAATTGAAGGAAAAGTACCATTTATCAACTTCTTCGATGGTTTCCGTACATCACATGAAATTCAAAAAATCGAAAAATGGGATTATGCAGATTTGAAAGAAATGTGTAACATGGATGCAGTAAAAGCATTCCGTGAACATGCATTAAATCCAGATAGCCCAGCTATGCGTGGTTCTCATGAAAATGGAGACGTATTCTTCCAACATCGTGAAGCATGTAATAGTGTTTATGATGAATTACCAGCTGTTGTTGAAAAATACATGGCTAAGATAAATGAAAAATTAGGAACTAACTATGACTTATTCAACTACTATGGTGCAGAAGATGCAGAACGTGTTATCATCGCAATGGGTTCAATCTGTGACGTAGCAGAAGAAGTTATTGATTACTTAACAGCAGCAGGAGAAAAAGTTGGTTTAATCAAAGTAAGATTATACCGTCCTTGGTCTACAAAAGGCTTATTAAAAGTTATTCCTAAGACTGTTAAGACTATGGCTGTACTTGATCGTACAAAAGAGCCAGGTGCATTAGGAGATCCTTTATACCTTGATGTTGCTACAACATTACGTGAAGCAGGATTACATGATATCGTGTTAACTGCAGGACGTTATGGTCTTGGATCAAAAGATACACCACCATCATCCATCTTCGCTATCTTTAAAGAACTTGAAAAAGATGCTCCAAAATCACGTTTCACAGTTGGTATCGTAGATGATGTTACTAATTTAAGCTTACCAGAAGTAAAACCAGCTCCAATTACATCTGCAAAAGGTACAGTAGAATGTAAATTCTGGGGACTTGGTGGAGATGGTACAGTTGGTGCGAACAAGAACTCAACTAAGATTCTTGGTGACCACACAGATAAGTACATACAAGCATACTTCCAATATGACTCTAAGAAAACAGGTGGTGTAACAATTTCTCACCTTCGTTTTGGAGATAAACCAATCAGAAGCCCATACTACATAAACCAAGCTGACTTCGTAGCTTGTCATAATCCATCTTATGTTGTTAAAGGCTATAAGATGGTACAAGATGTGAAACCAGGTGGAATCTTCATGATTAACTGCCAATGGTCAGATGAAGAATTATCTGAACATTTGAATGCAGCAGCTAAAAAATACATCGCTGACAACAACATTCAAGTATATACAATCAATGCAATTGATAAAGCAATTGAAATTGGTATGGGTAAACGTACGAATACAATTCTTCAATCTGCATTCTTTAAATTAGCAAATGTATTACCAATCGATGAAGCAATCGATTACATGAAACAAGCTGCTAAGAAATCTTACAGCAAAAAAGGTGATGCAATTGTTGAGATGAACTACAAAGCAATTGACGCTGGTGTAGATGCACTTCACAAAGTAGAAGTTCCAGCTTCATGGGCTACTCCAGAAGCAGATGCTCCAGGTAAAGAATATACTGGACGTCCAGAAACAGTTAAGATGGTTAAAGAATTACTTGAGCCAATCGCGTTAATGGATGGTGATAGCCTTCCAGTTTCAGCATTTGCTAACTGTGCAGATGGTCAATTTGCTACAGGTGCTTCTGCATATGAAAAACGTGGTATTGCAGTTACAGTTCCAGAATGGGATGCTGAAAAATGTATTCAATGTAACCAATGTGCTTTCGTATGTTCACATGCTACACTTCGTCCATTTATGTTAAATGAAGAAGAAGTAAAAGCAGCTCCATCTAATATCAAACTTGCTGATATGAAACCAAAAGCTGGTGAATATAAATACACAATGAGTATCTCTCCATTAGACTGTATGGGATGTGGAGAATGTGTTACTGTATGTCCAACAGCTGCAATTCAAATGGCTCCTCAAGAATCACAAGCAGAGGAACAACCAGTATTTGATTACTTAGTTGCTAATGTAGGTAAGAAACCAGGTATGCCAGCTGATAATACAGTAAAAGGTTCTCAATTCAACCAACCACTTCTTGAGTTCTCAGGAAGCTGTGCAGGTTGTGCAGAAACTTCATATGCTAGATTAGTTACTCAATTATTTGGTGAGCAAATGTACATCTCTAATGCTACAGGATGTTCTTCAATCTGGGGTGGTCCAGCAGCTACTTGTCCATATACTGTTAACAAAGACACTAATAAAGGACCAGCTTGGGCAAACTCATTATTTGAAGATAATGCAGAGCATGGTTTTGGTATGTATCTTGGACAAAAAACTCTTCGTGATCAAGCAATTGCTAAACTTGTAGCAATGAGCGAAGATGCAGAAACTCCAGCAGAAGCAAAAGCAGCTATCGCTAAATTTATTGAAACAAAAGATTCAACTACAGAAAACACTCCAGCAGCAGAAGCAGTAATTGCTGAACTTGAAAAAGGCGCTAGTGCAGGATGTGAAGCATGTAAAGAAGTTCTTGAAAAGAAACAATATCTTGCTAAGAAATCTGTATGGATTCTTGGTGGAGATGGATGGGCATACGATATCGGATTCGGTGGACTTGACCATGTACTTGCTTCAGGAGAGAACGTAAATGTTATGGTATTCGATACAGAGATGTATTCAAATACAGGTGGTCAAGCTTCTAAAGCATCTAACATCGGTGAAGTTTGTCAATTCGCTGCAGCTGGTAAAGAAATTGGTAAGAAAAACCTTGCTGAAATCGCTATGAGTTATGGTTATGTATACGTAGCACAAATCGCTCTTGGAGCAAACCCAGCACAAACAGTTAAAGTAATTGCAGAAGCAGAAGCTTATAACGGACCATCATTAATCATCGGATATGCTCCATGTGAACTTCACGGAGTTAAAGGTGGTATGAACCACTGTCAAGATGAAATGAAA
>NZ_JAVBNS010000164.1:0-16601 GCF_031551385.1 Anaerosporobacter sp. | reverse complement strand
CTTTAGTTAAGCTATTGATATGAACGGGATATGGCACGATAAGAATGCATCTTAAAATGCCCAATATAGAATTAGTTAATTGCTACCTCTTTAACATTCAATTTTTTCATCGCAACATTCCTCCATTTCTTAGCTTATTATTTATGGTAATATTTAGTTGAAAAATATACCATTTATAAGTCATATGGTATCATTATTAGGAAGCAGTGTCAAGGTGGGATTTTCTAGACTTAAAAAGGTCTACTTTATATGATATAGTATGAGTAGGCAAATGATAGGAATTGTCCAATGTGGGCAAATCGAAACCCCAAAGAGTTACCGCTCTTTGGGGTTTCTTGTTCATTAAGGGATGAACCTGTCCCAGGCTAATTACCGCTTATGGTTGTTATCATAATTTTATAGAATCATTTCTTCCTCTCATTCAAATATAGCTGTACCCTATTATCCAGAATTTTCGCCACATCTTCTGCCGACTTATCCCCTGCAAAATAAGGCTCTAGTTCTTCACTTATCATGCTAGAAAGACTTGCAACTTTGTAGTTATTCGGCTGTGCATTTTCAAGTAAGAAGTAAAACTTTTCTATTTGTTCCTCGGTATAAGGAGTTTCATCATAGGTTATACCAAAGATTGTGCGATATCCCTTTTCTATATTTGCTGCCTTATCCATAAGAGCAACAAAGGCTTTCTTATGAACAGGTAAATCCGCGCGGTGCCCCAATAACATGGTTATGCCCGACTCCTGCATTTCCTTAATTTGATCATATTCTATATATTTGCTTTGTACCTCTTCAGACAAAAGGTACTTTAAAAACTCCTTTGCACCTTCCTTGCAGCTGGAATTAGCACTTATATAGAGTTCTCTACTACTTACATATATTCCATTACCTTCCGCCCTAGGATATCCAATTACAGTTTCCTTTCCTTCAAAGCAAGCTTCCAAGGCATTCATCCAATATAACTGGTCCATAGGAACTTCCACCATGCATGCTTCTCCCGTTTGAATGTAGTCACCTTCCTCTTCTTCAAACTTGCCAGTATACCCAAAGCCATACTTCTTTGCAAATTCTAAAAGCTCTAAGAATGGTTTTTCTGTCAAATGGCTTTCGCCCTTGTTCCAATCAATATACGTTGTATTTGAATTATCATAAAGTGCCCATTTCAGCACAATGTCTGTGCTTCTACAACCTTTTTGCAAGAACTTTGCCTTTGAAGCTTTTACAGCCTTCATCATCTCTGGCAATGTCCAAGAGGTAACACCTTTCGTAAACTCCTCCGAATACGCTGCAAAATTCAAAGAACAGTCATAAGGGATTCCATAAAGCTTTCCATCAATTTTACATCCTTCTAATGCCGCTTGTAGATATTGTGTCTCATCTTCAAGCAATCCATCCAAGCATTCTAGATAATCATTTTCCACATATGGATTTATGTTTAGAATTACGTCATGTCCTAATATATCAGGTCCCTTGCCCACACTCATTTCTAGCTGTATTTTATCTCGGAAAGTTGCCCAATCTTCATCCTCTTCAGGTAGCATAACTGATATGTGATATTTATCGCTTTGTCTATTAAATTTTGTAACCCATCTATTTAAAGCTCTCTGCTCCATGGCAAAGGCCATAACAATTTCTTGTTTTTCTGTGGCTTTTGGAGTGTTACTTTCCTTTAGCTTCAATACTGTATACTCACCATCGAGTTTTACTAAGAATTGGATTTCTCCATTTTCACTTCGTTCCATTCCATATAAAGTATTTATCAAGTAATCATTTTGCAAGAAATCATATATAAGCTCTGGCTCCTCACTTATTTCCCATATAGTCCTGTTATCAGCTGCAAGAAGCTTACCTGAAGAAGAATATTCTAGTAGAAATCCTCCAGAAGCAACTCCTGCAAATCCTTTTAAAAGGATTTCATCATTTGCTACATTTCCTATAATGGCTAATCTATCCTCATCTATACCATACCAATATGTATCTGAACTTGTATCTTTTTGCACGATACCTCTTACTTCACCTGGCTCCTTCACTGTTTTTCGAATTTGAAGTAATCCATCTAAGAAAATAATGTTTTTATTTTCTCCTGTGAAGTTAAAGCACATGTAAAAATTCCCACTTGCATCGCAAAGTAATTCACCGCCACTTTGATTCCTATTGTCCATTACTTCTTTTGGAATCAGACACGCTATTTTGTCTATACTGCCTTCTACCATTTTGCACAGATAATCATTTTCTGGTTGTTCCGATTCATATGCATAACAATAAACCTCTCCATTCTCCGAAACAAAAGGTTCACCACCTATATGATATTTCTTTCCACCTATCTCATATATCTCTGAGCCCGAAATATTTTTCCATTCCATATCTGAAAGCTTTAGAACCTGAAGATATGATTCGTATATATTTCCTTCTTTATTAAAAACATTAACCGCTCGATAAATATAGTCTCCACTAAATACTGGGTCACATGCTGCAAATTTTTCTCCCCCTAATAAATCCTGAATTGATTTATCTGGGTTTGGAAGCGAAATCTCATCTATGCTATAATAAATATCTGTACCTTCTGCAGCATTTATCTCATTACTTTTAGACGAACTCTCCTCCATCGTTTCTGACTTTGGATTTGTTCCACAGCTTGTCAACAAAAGCGCCATTAATAGCACTAGGCTAAGAAGCCTTCTCTTTGTAGCTTTAAAATTCTTCATCTTTAATTTTCCCCCACCTTTATATTACCTTTTTACATTTAAGATTACAATTTTTAATCGATTTATTGTAATCTTAATGGTTTTAGTATAGCTCAGCAAGGGCTCTTTTTCAATAAAAATTATAAATTACCACTACGTACAATATCTGCTCTCTCTTTTCGAAAGCATCAATATTCATATATACACCATCTCCCTCGCCATTACGAGTAATGTAAATTGAAATTCTAATTTGTCTAAAGCTTCTCTAATATGAATGGTTTAATTACTGTCTCTATAAAGTCTACTCTATCAAATACTGTTGGTTTGAAATAAGAAGCAATCGCAACTACAATATTATTTGTTGAATCAACATAAATTACATTTCCACTATTACCAATAGCGGCATATATCTTTTTCTCTTTGTCAATAATCCACCATAGATACCCATACATCATGTTTCTAAATTTATCGCTTTCTACTAAAACAGGTTGGGTCATTTCATCTATCCAATTAGATGAAACTATTTGTTTATCCTTATATTTCCCTTTGTTTAAGCATAACAAGCCTATTTTCGCCATATCTGTAGCACTAAGGCACAATCCATATCCTGGCGTTCCTATTTGCGTTGGATCACAAAACCATACATTTTCTTTTGGATCTTTGCACATTGTAAAATGTTTATGATCTCCAGCCGTTTCTGCATAATAATTAGTATGTTTTTTAACACCTATTGGCTCAAATAAATACTTGTTTGCATAATCAACAGTTGTCATATTACTTACCTTATGTAGTATACCAGTTAATATATGCAGGCATACTGTTTGATAATTAAAATCGTTTGTGATTCCTTTTCTTCCTCCTAAAAGATCTAATGATGTTTTAGTCCAGTCATCACTTGAACATACTTTAGACCAGGGATCTCCTTTACATTTATAGGGAGCTCTCATTGTAAGTAAATGTTTAATAGTGATATCATATATTGTTCTTTCTCCTCTTTTAACTGTGTAATCAGGAAAATAATCCAGTACCTTGTCATCCAAACTTTTAATTAAACCTTGATCTAATGCTATACCAATTAATAGGGAAACAACACTCTTTGTTGCTGACATAACATGAGTACAGTCATCTACTTTGTAATCATTCCACTCATCACTATATACTTTTTCACTATCTTTATATACAACAATCTGGCATATATTGCTTTGACTATTTGAAATAATATTGTGTAATTCATCTTTATTCATATTATCAACCTACCTACATTATTTTTGGCTATGTGCCAGACTGACTTTATTTCATTTTGGATATCCTAAACTAATGTTATAATGATTTAAAATTATTTACAATAAAAAAGAAAGAATACTCAATAAAAAATATTCTTTCTTATCCTTTATCTCTACAACTTCTGACTTAACACTTGTTACAACAATTAATAGTACTATAAAAGTATACGATTTGCTTACAAACTGTAAGTAAATCACTCCACTAACTCATATTCTCTTCCTCTTTCAGTGCCTCTTCCTTCATCTGCCTTTTCTTTCTTGTTATAATTCCACCAATTCTCCCAGATTCCTTCGCCGATAAGGATTTCCAACCTGTCTCTAACACTTTTGGAAGCAAACCTAATTCTTCTGCAATTTCATACTTTAATTGCTCTTCTGGTTTTATGTTATTCAAATCAATTGGTTTTTCTTTCTTCTTTGTCATACTCTCTACTCCTTTATATGTCTATTCAAAATGTTTTAATACATATATTTTTCTAGAGTATTGACACAGATGAATAAATTATGCAGAGATCAGATTCATTACACTTCAACTTCTTTTCCGAGTGTAAAAGAATATAGAATCCTTTGACGTACCTTCTTACCTGTAATTTGTTCAATCGCTTTTTGATAGTAATCTAGCTGTACTTTATATCTGGAACGAAGAATCTCTTCTCCATCTTCTTTCGGTACATAATCTGTCTTATAATCGATTATAATAATCTCTTCCTCTTCCTCAAAGAAACAGTCAATAATACCTTGTACAAGAATTGGTTCTTCACTCATTAAGTCTGGACGTATCTCATTTGCTTTTACTGAGAATACAAATTGTTGTTCTCGATGAATTTTTCCTTGCTCACCAGCTTGTTTCATACGCTTTGCAATATCTGATTTCATAAATGAAACAATCTGATAAGGATTAACTACTGCTGCCTCTACTTCAGAAAGAATAGCTTTCTCTACCAAGCCTACAATTGCCTCCTGAATTTTCAAAACAGTTGGTTGCTCAAGAATCGGTATGCATTCTAGTACTTTATGATATATTGTACCTCTTCTTGCTCCCTGTACAGGTAGTGATTCTAACATAAAATTCGGAAGTAGCTCGCTATCAATTTCTTCTAACTTCTCTGCTTCCTTCTCACTTAATAACTCTTCTGATTTTTCTAGTAAGACTTCTAGTTCTTTCAATAAAGCTTCTAGCTTTTCTGATAAGACTTTTGGTTCTTCTAGTAGTCCTTCTAATAGTTCCCCTGTATCTTGTCTTGTATCAATTGTATCATTTGTTTCCAACTTATCGTCCTCTACAAATCTTACTACATTGTCATCTTCATACAACTGCAAACTTTCCTCTTCGTCTATCATCTGTCCTAGTCTTTTCAGCTCTGATACCGTAATCTTAGCATGTAACTTTACTTCATTTGCAAATGGATATTCATAGTTTAGTTGTTCCCGAATCGCTTCTCTAGTCTCTTCTTCATATACTTGATTGGCATCCCATTGTAATAAACTTTGCTTTTTATCCATATTTACAATCTGTCTTGTTACTTCTTCCTCCACAGTTCGCAGAACATCTATTATTTTTATCTCAAAACTTGCCTCTTTATCACGCTCATTATTCGGTTCAAGATTCACACCCTGTAGAATATCATACTGCTGTAGTAAGTCTGTACAATCTTTATGTCTTACAAGAGATGGCATAATCCAGTCCAGATAGTTTCCTGCTCCTGCTAACTTTTGAAACAGCAATGCTCGATTCTTCTGATCTTTCGTGTCAGACCATTTGTTTAATTTATCACCTACTGATGGAACATATCCTGTAAGGATTAGTTTTTCTTTTGCACGAGTAAGAGCAACGTATAAAACACGAAGTTCCTCTCCTAAATTCTCAAGTACGATTCTCTTCTGAATAAATTTCTTTAACAGTGTTGGTGATTTAATACGAAGGGTTGGGTCTACATAGTCTGGCCCGATTCCTAAGTCCGGATGAAGAACTAGCTTGCTTCTTGCATCCTGATTATTGAATGCTTTATTCATTCCTGCGACAAATACAATCGGGAATTCAAGCCCTTTACTTTTGTGAATACTCATAATACGAACTGTATTCTCGCCCTCCCCGACAGTAACTGCCTCTCCAAAGTCAATATCATACTTATGCAATTTCTCGATATAACGGATAAACTGAAACAAACCATGGTAACTCGTTGCTTCATACTGTACAGCTCGTTCAATTAGCATGTCAATATTGGCTTTACGACGGTCACCTGCTGGCATTGCTGATACATAATCGTAATAACCAGTATCTTGAATTACTAACCAGATTAACTCATGAATTGATGTATAAGCTAGACATTCACGATACTTCTCTAAACGCTGAAAAAATAATGTAAGTTTATTTACGATATTTTCACTAACTTCTGTTACCATCTCAGAGGTTTCTTCTATGGAATTTATTTTATCAACGCTCTCTTTTGAGGAATCTTTTTCTTGCGAATCTTCTTTTACTAGCTCTTCTTTCACACAATGCATCTCAAGATAATACCTCGTAGCATCATACATATCACAATCAGCCTTAGCTCCACGAATAATCGCTAAGTCTGTCGTTGTTAATCCTACCATCTTTGAATGTAATACCGCCGTTAACGGAATATCTTGTCTTGGGTTATCAATCACACGCAATAGGTTTAGAATCGTTCGAATCTCTATCGTAGAGAAATATCCTGATTGCGTATCCGAAAATGCTGGAATCCCCATCGACATAAGTGTATCTGCAAATGTCTGCGACCAACCACTCATTGTTCTTAGAAGAATAACAATGTCACGATACTTTGCTGTCTCGTAGCATTTCTTCTCTTTATTCCACACGTTAAGCCCTGTCTCTGGATGGATTAATTCCTTTATGCGGTTACCAATTGCCCTTGCTTCCAGTTCTCTTACTGTATATTCTTCCTGCTCTTTATCAATCTCTGCTTTTTCTTTTCTTGAATCTTTTTTTGAATCTGCCGCTTGATTTTCCCTCGTCAGTTCTACTTCTTCCTCTTGGTTACCAGCCATTTCCTGCTCAAGTTCTTCTCTCTTATCAAACTCTTCATCTGTCACAAGTAGCACTTCCGTAGTCGTTGAAACCTTACCCTCGCAAGGCTCAAATACTGCTCCTGGATTTAGTGCCGCATCGTCATCATACGCAATATCTCCTAACCCAGTTGTCATAATCTGCTCAAATATATAGTTTGTACATGCAAG
Organism: Anaerosporobacter sp.; assembly: GCF_031551385.1. GTDB lineage: Bacteria > Bacillota > Clostridia > Lachnospirales > Lachnospiraceae > Anaerosporobacter. Next base: position 9,418 of record NZ_JAVBNS010000164.1, on the reverse strand, counting down.
AACAACTGCCCTGCTTCTAAAATTCGCATGAAGGTCAATTCTTTGCTTTGTACTCTCCTCTGATGAATACGTGTGAAACTTCTCCATAAATAACTCAGGTCTAGCAAGACGGAATTTGTAGATACTCTGCTTTACATCACCAACCATAAACAGATTGTTTCTCCCGACTCTCTCTTTTGATATACTTGTCAAAATCGTTTCCTGTACTAAGTTACTATCTTGGTATTCATCAATTAGAATTTCTTCATAATACTCACTTAAATCATCGGCAACATTTGATGGGCTTGCATTCCCCTCTTCTCTCTTAACTAAAATCCGAAGCGCAAAATGCTCTAAGTCATTGAAATCAACCAGATTCTTTTCTTCCTTTGCTTTTGCAAAACGTTCTGCAAATTCGATTGCCAAATCAATCAATACATTCATAACAGGTGCAACATGCTGTATATCTTCTAACATTTCCTCTTCTGACTGATAGAAATAATTCTTCTTAATATCTGTAACCGCTTTCTTCACTTCATCACGAATTGCTTTTACTTGCTCTCGCTTCGTAGCTTCTACCGCCTCGTCCTTCTTACGAGACAATGCTTTCCACTTTAGATTTTCTAAAATGTCCGCATATTCATGATACGATTTCGCCCCTATCAAATCTCGAATTAACAACTTGTCCTCTTGTAAAGCCTCATCATACATATACGGACCACCTGTAGCATATGCAAGCTCAATTGCTTGCTCATTACGGCACATCAAATCATTCGTCATGGATTTAATATAATTCAGCAATCCCTTCATCCAATCCGTTTCTTGTAAATCATCCACCGATTTCAAATCAAAAGAGATTTTCTGTAGTTCCAACCACTCCATAGGCCACGGATAACTCATGGAGAAACGATACAACTGTAGAATTAAATCCTCAAGTGCAATATCTGATTTTCCACTTGCATAACATTCTACAAATGTAGTGAACCCTTCCTCTGCTTTCTCATAGCAGTCCTCAAGTAACTCTTCCATTACATCGGCACGAAGAAGGGTAAGTTCAGCTTCGTCTGCAATACGAAAGGAGGGATCTAAGTCAATTGCATTAAAATGGTTTCGAATCACATTTAAACAGAAACTATGAATCGTTGTAATCTGTGCACTATGAATCAGCATCATCTGCTTTTGAAGATGCTTGTTATCAGGCATACTGTCAAGTTTCTTCTCAATCGCCTGCAATATTCTCTCACGCATCTCTGCCGCTGCCGCATTTGTAAATGTAACGATTAATAGCTTATCCACATCAACAGGATTATCACCTTCTGAAATCATCTTAATAATACGCTCAACAAGTACTGCTGTTTTTCCAGAACCTGCTGCAGCTGAAACTAAGATATTTCGCTCTCTAAGATCAATTACTTTCTGCTGGTCACTCGTCCATGTTACTTCTGCCATCTATTCTTCCCCCTTTCCGAATATGCATTCCATCTCTGCAAATACATCTTCCTTCTCTAATTTCTTCAATTGATGATAACGATTTCCTGGCAACTTTACATCAAATCCACAGATTCCTTGGAAAGCACAATAATCACAAGCAGTACGGTCTCCTAATTTATATGGATTTACCTCTGCCTGTCCCTCTAAGATTTCTCTTCCGATTTCAACAATCTTATGATTTACATACTCAGACATCTCTTTGAACTGCTTGCTTGAAGCTGTCGCAGAGCGTTTCGTTGGATAACCATCCTTGTTCGTCTCGATTGGCACAACATCTGATTTTATAGATGGATTGATTCCCCCTTCCGCATCCATGAAGGAAGTATCTAAGTATTTACTCACATGCATATCCCCATTAACAAGACCATTCATTCGAAGTTCTTTCAGTATTGCTGTCTCCACATCACTTGTCTTATCTACAATCGGGTCATCGATATTATAGTAAAACACACCTGCTGGCTCGATTTGAGAATCCGGATTCTTCTTCTGTTGCAGTTCCATACTTGCACTTAGATAAACGGCTAACTGTAATTGCAGTCCATAGAAGATTTGTCCCATATCAAGAGCACTATGCCCTGATTTATAATCAATCACCTTCACTAGAATACGATTCTTCTCTGGTTCTTCATAGATATCCACACGGTCAATTCGTCCCTGTAATTGCATTCTTGCATCTTCTGTCAATTCCACATTTACCGTATTCAAATCATCTAAGAAAGAGAACTGCAGTTCAAATGCCTCTGGCTGGAATTTTCCTTTTCTTACTTGGTTGCACAACGCCCATATGGTACGTTTCGTAATACGCATAACACGCTCTAGCATATATGCGTTACGTTTTGTACTTAATATCACTTGGTTTCCATAATCCACTGCCGCTTCTTCAACAGCTTCCGTAGTGAATTGTTCTCTTATTTCATCAGGTATAGAATACCATTCATATTCACTTTTCTTCACCTTATTTGAGAAGATATCAATTGCCTTGTGAAATATATTTCCAATGTCGGGTACTGCTAAACGGTACTCTTGACGTTCTAATAAACCAAGACCGTAACTAACAAAATGTGCAAACGCACAAGCCGCATATTTCTCTAACCTTGTAACACTTCCTGATAATTCGTTTCCGTATAATACTTGTGCAACCGCTTTTGGTAACGAATTCTCATCTGCTTCATAAAATGCACCCTCAAGTATTGTAGCTAACACGTTTCGTCTTCCCTCATCTGCACAATACCAGCTATAGAGTTCTTTGAATGTTGTCTCATTCTCTAGCGAATGACCTCCCTCACAGAATAAACGAATCTGTTCAATTACATAGGAAATCCCTTGTCTTGTCGCTAATATATAGGCTAGATTGTCTTTTTGATTATCGCAGTCTTGGACTGGCATATTAGGAAAGAGTTGCTTTAACTTACTTATTAGATAGGAAACTTTCTTTGCCTTACCGTCCATACCGACTTTACTATATGTTACATAAAGATGTTTATTCGGTTTCGTTAGATTCAGATATAGATAAAATTGTTCCGTAAATGTTTTCTGTCGTTTCGTTGGTGCTAATTCTACCTCATGTTGTAGCAGAATCTCCCTTTCCATATCTGAAATCAATCCCCCACTATCGGAAGACTTAGGGATTAATCCATCGTTTACTCCTAAGAAAAATAAAGCCTTGATGTCCTTTAATCTTGTTCTCTCAATATCACCAACTACAATCTGGTCAATACTTGGTGGAATAATACCTACTTTAATCTCCTCAAATCCAGTATCCAATAACTTGCTATATTCATCTATCGGTATCATCTCATCTCCAAGAAGTTCTACCATCTTATCAAATAAATCAAGAATCATACGATAAACTTGCTTATACTCTTTGGCTAGACTTAATCTCCCCATATCTTCAAATCTAGTTGTATAGTCTGCTAGTTTTTCTGATACTTGCTTTTCGATTAAGAACTTACAGATTGCCGTGCTGATTTCCTTCACATTTGACTCTTTATTCTTAACTACTGCACGTAATTCCTCAAGACCTACAATCGCTTTCTTTCTTGCCTCATTCAGACGAATAAAGTCAATCTTGCTTCTTGATTTATAGGAACGATCCCATTCCTTATTCCACAAACCGAACCCTCTTATCCCCATCGCTAACGCATAGTTCTCTAAGTTATCCACTTCTTCCCTAGATATATCAACCATTTCACAGCGAAGATAGCGAAACATTGCTTCATAACTAAAATCTCGTTGGATAACTTCTAGCACTTCTCTAATAAGTCTAACTGCTGGATTCGCAAGGATTCCTTTCTTGTTATCAATAAAGAATGGAATTCCTTCCTGCTCATAATCCTTCTCTATAATTCTTCCATACGTACCAATATCACCACTAACAACAGCAATATCTTTATAACGATATCCTTCTTCTCGAATTAATCTCTTAATCTGTACAATAGTAAAAGCAACTTCCTGCATCGGATTATTTGCAACATGAATACTAACGTCCTCTACTTCTTGCTTATACGGAATGCGTGGATACCGAAATAGATTCTTCTCAAGTGCGGCTAGACCTGGACTTTCAAGGAAACGATACGGTGTTTTTGTCGCGCCAACACCCTTTACCCATATTGCTTTATCAATTGAAACTTGCTCATTCACTGCAATCTCTTTTAATGATGCAATTGTTTTCTTACTCAGATGAAATAATTGATACTCTGCATCCGGAACAGTTTGTTCCCTTTCATCAATTGTTACTGTTACATAGACCTTCTTACAAAGTCGTATAAGTTTTGTTAGAAGTTTTGTCTGAGATGGCGTAAATCCCGTAAAGCCATCAAAGCAGATGACACTGTCACGTACAAATTTAGAATTTTCTACCTTTTCATACAGTACATCTAAAATCTCTTCTGTCGTGATATATTTTTCCTGAATATATTCACTAAAGCCTTTGTATATCGTAAGAATGTCCTGTAATTTATTCTGAAGCATTGGACGCTTTGCCACTTGCTCAATTGTCTTCTCTAATTGTTCTGAAGAGATGCTATATTGATAAATCTCCGAAAGCATGGATTTTAACTCACTTATAAAGCCCTGCTTTCTAACATTGCTTTGAAATATATTCAATTCTTCCCGATTATTCTCTACTACCTTTCTTAGAATCATGCTCTTACCTGTATCTTCAAGAACGGTCTTATTCTGTCCACCTAGTTCATCAAAAACACGATACGCTAGTCGCATAAAACTAAGAATATCAATATTCATAATTCCATGGTTCGGATGTGCTGCAACCATATCTCGTTGTGTCTGCATTGTAAACTGTTCAGGCACTACAACTAGATAATTTATCTCTGGATTTTTAATGGAATCTTTAATTATTTCTTCGTACAGACGATGGGACTTTCCCGCTCCTGAACTTCCCAATATAAGTTGTAACGACATACAAACCCCCTACGTTTTATCAAATATTATCACTATTCTGAATTATATTCTTTCAATTACAATTATGCACGCAAAATATGGAACGCACTATCTAATTACTTTCATTTCAACATATTTATAATCCATGGTACATCAAAATCAAATAATACACAAGTCTACGGATTCTTACTATTTCATTCCATTACTGTTTCGCCAAAACGCTCCCTGTAATTTTAATCTATATTTTCAATCTTACTTTCAGAAATCTTCTTATTTTTTATCATAAATACCGCTTTTTAATAATATACTATAATAACGAAACTTATGGAGGATAAAAGATGTCAAAAACTAAGATTGTAATTATACAACTCAAAGAAATAATTTACACAGCAATATTTGCTGGCTTGGGTATTCTTCTTATATTGCTTCTCATCTTTATGTTTCTACCAGATAAGAAGAAAGCACCTGATGTTAAGGAATCAGCAAAATATACAGCAGGAGTATGGACATCTGAATTAACGATAGGAGAGACTTCACTTAATATAGAAGTTGTTGTCGATGAGAACCGTATTAATTCAGTAAGTATTACGAATCTTAATGAAACGGTAACAACCATGTATCCATTGCTCCAGCCTTCTCTTGATGATATCGCTTCTCAACTATATAAAACCGGCGATATTGATTCCATTAAATTATCAGAAAATAGCAAGTATACGCAAACGCTTCTGCTTGATGCAGTTAAAACAACATTAGAGAAAGCAGAAAAGAAATAGTTACTGTTCACTCCGTGACCAGTAACACGCTCCGCGATGCACAGAAATTATGCATACTGCATAATTTCGCGCTTGCAATTCTCGGGTTTTCTGTGACTTTCGCTTCGCTACACTCACAAAAAACACCTCGCGGGATATTCATGTGAGCAGTAATGAAATAGCCCATATTCCCCTGTAATACCTACATAAAAAGATTTAGGGATATTGTAAACTAGTTTACAATATCCCTAAATCGATTTACATAAAACACAATAAGCCATTTTAATATTTCTTATATTCTATAATTTAAATGTTCTCCAATAATCAAACAACTTCTTATCACGGAATGCACGATAATACTCAAGTGCAATTTGAGCCATTAATTCATCATCGTAAACCTTAATATAAGCTTCTTCTTTTGATTTAACAATAACATTTTTATTATTTCTTTGTCTCATGATATAATTTCGTGCTTTCTTTTCCCAATCGAGAATCATCTCCTCCTCAAGCACATCGTATTCTGTCATTTGAAACTTAACTTCTTCAATAAAATCTTCAATATCATATGATTCCATAGTTTTCTCCTATCTGCTCTAATTCCTTTATCCATATTGTACTGCTTGCATCACTTGGCATACGTAAATCACCTCTTGGTGAAACTGCAACACTACCCACTTTTGGCCCATCAGGCAAACAGTTTCTCTTAAATTGCTGTGAGAAAAATCTACGATAAAATGTGTTTAACCATTTATATATAATCGCATCTTCATATTCTCCTTCAAATGCAATTCGAGCCATACGAAAAATCTTACTTGGAGTAAATCCAAATCTCATAATATAATACAAGAAGAAATCATGTAATTCATATGGTCCAACAAGGTCCTCTGTCTTTTGTGAAATCTGACCATCTTTCGGTGGTAATAATTCTGGACTTACTGGTGTGTCTAATACATCAAGTAAAATTGCTTCTAATTCCTTATCCTCTATCGTCTCTGCATAGTATGCAACAAGATAGCGAACAAGAGTCTTAGGTACGGAAGCATTTACCCCATACATTGACATATGATCGCCATTGTAAGTTGCCCAACCAAGTGCAAGTTCTGACATATCACCTGTTCCTACTACAATACCATTCACTTGATTTGCAACGTTCATCAATATCTGTGTACGTTCCCTTGCTTGTGCATTCTCATACGTAATATCATGAATGTTCACATCATGCCCAATATCACGTAGATGTAGAAGTACTGCCTCTTTTATCGGAATTTCTTTTAATGTAGCATCTAGTTTCTTCGTCAATGTTACTGCATTGTTATAGGTACGGTCTGTTGTTCCGAAACAAGGCATCGTCACGGATATGATATTACTACGATCTAGTCCCATCATATCGTATGCTTTTACCATAACTAGTAACGCAAGTGTAGAATCAAGCCCACCAGATATTCCAAGGACTGCATTCTTACAACCGATATGAGTGAGGCGTTTCTTCAAGCCAAGTGCTTGAATATTTAAGATTTCTTCACAACGTTTATCTCTTTGATTCTTATCATTCGGAACAAACGGTGTTCTATCAAATCTACGTGTTAGAGGAGTCTCTATCCTTTCCTCTTCTTTACCAGCCGTCATTGTAAACTCAACAAATGTATAGTTTTCATCGTTACTTGTATAGAATGTAGATATTCTTCTTCTCTCACTTATTATTTTCTGTATATCTACCTCTGCTATTGTTATATCATTTACAAAACGTGGTGCTTCCTTTAATACGCTTCCATTCTCCGCAATGATGTTATGACCAGAGAATACAACATCAGATGTAGATTCCCCTTCACCAGCACTTGCATAGATATATGCACTCACCGTTGATGCCGATTGAAAACTTACCAAATCACGACGATAGATATCTTTTCCTGTTGTTTCATTACTTGCAGATGGATTTACAATCATAGTAGCACCTGCTAAAGCGTGATGGGAAGAAGGTGGAATTGGTACCCATACATCTTCACAAATCTCAGCTGCAATAACCAAGTCTTGCATATTACTACAACGGAATAACAGATTTGTTCCAAATGGAACATTCTTTTCCTCAAGAATATCAATATATTCAACCTTTTTATTTCCAACACCGAAGTATCTTGCTTCATAGAACTCCGAGTAATTTGGAATATTATATTTCGGTACGATACCTAATAATTTATCTTCAAAAATCACAGCAGCTACGTTGTACAAATTACCAAGTTTCATCATTGGAAGTCCAACTACCACTACCATATTCAAATCATTTGTTGCTCGTACAATCTTAATTAACGATTCTTTCGCTGATGTTAGCAACGTATTCTGTAAGAACAGATCTCCACATGTATATCCTGTAATGCATAATTCAGGAAATACAAGAACTCTAACATTCTCTTCTTTCGCTTTATGCATACATTCTATTATCTGCTCTGCATTATATGTTGTATCAGCCACTCTTACCATCGGTGTCGCTGCTGCTACTTTTACAAATCCATGTTTCATATTCTCTACCCATGTATCATCACAAGTCCACTTGTAATACTGCCCATGTACATACGATTGAAAGAAGTCTTGGGCTACATGTTCACCTTTACATTTATTTTCTTTCAACATAATCTATGCTTTAAAAAAGGCAGCTTACGCTGCCTTAATCATTTGTGTAATTACCCAAAATGCCGTTTCCTGTATTTTGACGCCTAGCTTGAGCTAGGTGGGTTACCTCACTTGAGCGCCTGCCTTCCACTGCAAAATGATGGCTTGACATCTTCTCAATAAATATTGGTGTCCCATAAACGTAAATGTAGGTTCAAAATAACAAGAGTGTCGCACATTTCAGGAATAGTTACTTGTATTCTATTCGTTCTTTATTTGTTATATTTATTATAACTCTAGTAGCTCTATTTTTCAAGATGTAAGACAACTTTATTTGATATTATTCGCTGTTTTTGTTAGTATGAACAGTCGTCTGTTTCTAACTCTTCCAGATTCTCTATACAGTCAAATGTGAATATAAATTCTGTCCCTTTTCCAAGCTCACTTGCTACTTCAATCTCTCCATTATGCTTCACTGCGATTTGTCTTGCAATTGCTAATCCAAGACCTGAACCAGTTGCATTTTGTCGTAACTTCGATTTATAGAACTTTTCAAATATATATGGTAACTCCTCTTTTGAGATACCAACACCTTCATCTTTAATTGATATTCTTATTGTGTCCATACAAACTATTTTTATGTATATGGTTGAGTTTTCTTTTGAGAATTTAACCGCGTTATCAAAAATAACCATAAACATCTGTCTTAACCTATCATAATCACCTAACATCATAACAGATTCGCTGTCTTTTCTAATATTAAGTGTGATATTTTTCTTCAAACAAATAGCAGTTGCATTCCTTACAATATCATCAAAAATCTGAATTAAGTTAATTGGCTCTTTTTCGACCGCAAAATCTGGATTTTGCATTTTGGATAGCAATAGCAAATCACCCACTAATCGTTCCATGCCTTTGCATTCTGTCAACATTCTATCATAATTCGAAGCTATTTTTCCTGGATCTGTCACAATACCATCGATAAGCATCTCTGTATAGGCTCTAATAACTGTGATTGGTGTTCTAAGCTCATGCGATACATTTGCAAAGAAATCCATACGCATCTGTTCGAGATTCTTTCTCTCCTCTTCACTTTGCGCAAGTCGTTCTGAAAGAATATCGAATATTCTTGCAAGGTCACCAAGTTCATCCTGTTGATTACTATTTATCTTAAGTGAATAATCGCCTTCTGC
>NZ_JAVBNS010000001.1:0-10267 GCF_031551385.1 Anaerosporobacter sp. | reverse complement strand
GCTTTCCATGGTGGACAGCAGCATTGGAGGCAAAACAGGTGTAGATTTCAAATGCTATAAAAACATGGTGGGGGCTTTTTATCAACCCCAAGCTGTCTATATTAACTTATCCGTATTAGATACATTACCGAACCGTGAATTTTATTCTGGTTTTGGTGAAATTATTAAACATGGCTGTATTTTAGATGAAAAATATTATGATAGTTTAACACGGAATTATCTCGAAGTTTTAAATCGGGATTACGAAGCTTTAGAAGCTGTTGTTTATGGAAGCTGTGTGATCAAACAAGGAGTTGTGGAAGCCGATCCTACCGAGCAGAACCAGCGTGCCTTATTGAATTTTGGACACACAATCGGTCATTCCATTGAGCGATTTATGAACTTTTCATTATTACATGGAGAATGTGTTGCTCTTGGCATGGTAGCAGCTGCCTATATTTCCTGTCGGCGTTGTTATATATCAGAAGATATGAGGGATAACATTATCTCATTCATAAAAAAATATCATTTGCCAGTATCATTTCATAGTGATAAAGACCATGAAAAAACCCTGGAAGAACTGGTTGCCATCACAAAGCATGACAAGAAAATGGATTCTGGTCAAGTTAAATTTATCTTACTAAAGAAAAATGGAAATGCATTTGTTGATCGAAGCGTAACAGAAGAAGAACTTAAGGAAGCTATCGCTTTTATTATGGAATAAATTAGGAGTGTGTTAGATGAAAAAATGGAGCATATTTTTAGGGGTAAATTTTATACTGGTTCTGCTGGATCAATTTACGAAGCATCTGGCCAAATCTCATTTAATGGGAAATAATGATATTCCTATTATTGATGGGGTTTTTCGCCTCCAATATCTGGAAAACCGTGGGGCTGCTTTTGGTATTCTGGAAAATAAGATTGGTTATTTTATTATTGGGACCCTCATTGCATTGGGTGTTCTCTGCTATGCTTATCAAAAGCTGCCAGATACTCGACGATATCTGCCAATGAAGATTCTTCTGATCTTTATTTCTGCAGGAGCAATTGGAAATTTTATTGATCGACTTTTTAATAATTATGTCGTGGACTTTTTCTATTTTGAATTAATTAACTTTCCAATTTTTAACGTGGCAGATTGCTATGTGACGGTTTCTTCCGTAATTTTTCTAGTTTTAGGAATCTTTTATTATAAAGATGAAGACTTTGAATTTTTAAAATGGAAAAAAGGAATATCGGTATGAATGTTTTAGAGGAAACAAGGGTTTTTGAGGTTGAGGAAACGACTGGCGAACAAAGAATTGATAAATATTTATCTTCCATAGAGGATTCCCTAAGCAGAAGTTACTTACAAAAGCTCATAAAAGATCAACAGGTTTTGGTAAATGGTGTTCCGGTAAAATCCAATTATATTGTCAAAGCCTTTGATTTTGTTGAAGTTAAGGTTCCCGCACCTGTTGCTTTGGAAATATTACCAGAAGCGATTCCCTTATCCATTTTATATGAAGATGATGATGTTATCGTAATTGATAAACCCAAAAATATGGTAGTACACCCTGCACCAGGACATTATACAGGAACGATTGTAAATGCTTTATTATATCACTGTAAAGACAACCTGTCTGGAATAAATGGAGTTTTACGTCCTGGGATTGTTCACCGGATTGACCAGGATACCACCGGCGTAATCGTTGTTTGTAAGAACGATAAAGCACATAATTCATTGGCAATGCAACTAAAAGAACATACCATTACCAGACGATATGAAGCTATCGTATATCATCATTTTAATGAAGCAGAAACAGAGGGAGTCGTAAATGCACCGATTGGTCGGCATCCCATAGACCGAAAAAAAATGGCTATTAATAATAAAAATGGAAAAGAAGCGATTACTCATTATCGGTTGATTCGTAATCTGGAACAGAATCTAGCTCATATAGAGTGTCAGTTAGATACCGGACGTACTCATCAGATTCGGGTTCATATGTCCAGTATTCATCATCCTTTACTGGGAGATGAAGTATATGGACCAGCAAAATCAAAATTTCGTTTAAATGGACAGACTCTTCATGCCAGAGTCTTGGGATTTATTCATCCCTCTACAGGCGTTTACATGGAATTTGAGGCGCCTTTACCTGCTTATTTTCAAGAATTACTGCATAAGCTTGAAAATAAGCTATAATAGAAATCAAAAAAATAGAAGAGAAGGCTGATTTTTTGAAACGAAAGCAATTAGATTATCTTATCGAATGGAAAAATGCCAAAGAAAAATGCCCTTTATTTATTACCGGAGCAAAAGGAGTCGGAAAGACTTACTTAGTTTTGGAATTCATAAAGGATTTTTTTCGTAATCGAATTTATATGAATTTTGAACAGAATCCTGCGTCTTTTCATTGTTTTGAACAATTGGATTTGCATCAGATGAAAGAAGAGTTGGAAAATGATTACCGTATAATGCTTACCGAGAATACCGTTCTGGTTTTAGATGAATTGGAATTTAATTCGCCTTTAGCAGAAAATATTCTCAACTTAAAAAGCATCGTACCTGATTTATCCATTATCTTTATTTCCAGTCATTGTTCCATTTTACCGGTGACTTCTTTTTTGTATGACAGTCTTTTCATAGCTCCCATTGATTTTAAGGAGTTTTTAGAAGCGCTGGGATATGATTGGTATGCCGACATTATCGAAGAGCACTTTGTAGATTGTAAGCCTTTGCCTGCAATACTTCACCGAGAATTTCTAAATCTCTTTGATAAGTATCTGGTAATCGGCGGTCTTCCTGCAGCTGTAAATGAATACATACAATTGGAAACAATCGCAAACACTCCAGAGCAGCATCAGCGAATCGACTTTTACTATCAAAACTATGCTCAGTCAAGGCTATCCGAAGGGGATTACCTGAAAGCAAGAGCATTATATAATTCCATACCATTACAGCTGTCCAAAAAAAATAAAAAATTTCAATATTCACTGGTTCGCAGAGGTACCACACACAGTCTATATGAAGCGCAAGTTGACTTTTTAGTAAATCATAATCTGCTCTTAAAAGCAAATCCACTGCCTCAATACGACTTTGAAGACCAACATAATAATCGATTTAAACTCTATCAATCCGATGTTGGAATGCTTTTATCAAAAGCCACGAAAGATTTAAATTATTATTCGGTTGAGAGCAAAAAAGAATTTTCAATAGGACTTTTGGAAAACTACATTGCCGGATGTCTATTTCAGAATGGATTTCCATTGTTTTTTTGGGAGTCCGACTCCAGGGCCAAAATTGATTTTGTTCTGTCAAAAGAAGAGAAGTATATACCAATTGAAGTTTTTGCAGATAAAAATACCCGTTCCAGAAATGTATTTGAATTCTCCAAAGAATTTCCCATAGAATATCAAATGAAAATTTCCATGAAAAATTTCTCGAAAGAATTTTCTAGTAATAAAAAGGTAAAATACATACCATTATATGCGACTTACTGCATAACCAAATACAACATCTAGTAATAAAAAACAGTCCTATTTGGGGGACTGTTTTTTATTATTTTTGCACAAAAAAATATTACAAATTTATGTACTTTTTTGCGTAAATATTACAAAATCGTATTGACAAATCATTTCTAGTAATGTAGAATGAATTTGCTCGCACCTTCTACATAGGTAGATTTCAAGTAGATTTGTGCTTTTTATAAATAAATACTCTGCATCATTTAATGCAGTTTTTAATATAAATCGCTTGTTTTTTTGAACCAAGCAGCATCCGTCACTACAGCGGTAGAACTGTGATTTTGCAAGGTTTTTGCCATATATAAAATAGCATGATTTTGTCGTTTGGAAAAGCATTCTACTTTAATAGAAATTTCTAGCAGGAGGTTCGTTTATGAAAGAAATACGTTTACACGAAGGCGAATTGAATATAATGGAGCTTTTGTGGTCCAATAAAGTTTTAGCCGCTAAGGATATTTCAAAGATTATCAAGGAGTATATTGGCTGGGAAAAAAATACAACATATACCGTTATAAAACGCCTGATTGACAAAGGTGCAATTGCTCGTGAAGAACCCGGTTTTTTATGTAAGGCATGCATCTCCAAAAAGGCGGTTCAGGATATTGAAACGAAAGCATTGATTAATAAGTTATACAATGGTTCCTTAAGTAATTTTTTAACCGATTACTTGAAGAACCAATCATTGTCTAATGCAGAAATTATGGAATTACAGCGAATTATAAGTGAGCGAAGATAGTGCCTGAATTGGGCACTATTATTTTGCACCTTAGCTCTATTCGCAAAACCCTAGTTTTTCAAAAAGAGTTGAATGTTTTTATCGGATGTGGTACAATTTGGTTATATCATATGAACTAATTCGTATTTATAAATTATTTCTTCTTGTCTATACTTTAATTATTTTCTTTTTTTTGTTGCCTATACTTTAATTTATATCTATCGGAAATTATCTATGGACTTTAAGATTCACATTAACTGATTTTTTTAATTGATTAAATTCTTTGATCTTAAATGTAATCAAAAAATAAATACTTTGATTTTAAATGTAATCAGCTTTACTTTTATCACATTATAATTATTTTTTGTTTTGTAGAAAGGAGTTTTATAAATGACACCATCAAATAATAAAGCAAGCACATTGCCATACAGCAAACAAGTTACGATAGAGAATACCCAAAGACTTCGTGAACTGCAAAATACATTGCCTAACTTCTGTCGTGAATATTTTCGAGGTATTGAACCTAGAACTGCAGCCAGAACCAGAATCAATTATGCCTATGATTTAAGAGTTTTTTTCCAGTTTTTAATAGATACAAACCCTAAATTCAAAGATTATATGACGGCTGATTTTACCTTAAATGACCTGGAACCATTACAATCTGTAGATATAGAGGAGTATCTGGAATACCTTAAGCTATATAATAACTCCGAAGGAAAGGTTCATACAAATGACGAGCGTGGGCTTCACCGAAAACTCTCCTCTCTTCGCTCCTTCTACGCCTACCTTACAAAACGCCAGTTATTATCCTCTAATCCAGCCGTCTTAGTAGATATGCCCAAGCTTCATTCAAAAGAAATTATTCGCTTGGATTATGATGAAGTAGCAACCTTGTTAGATGTTGTTGAGCATGGTGGAAATCATTTGTCCGGCATGAAAAAAGTATATTACGAAAAGAATAAACTGCGAAATCTGGCAATTTTCACCCTACTCCTTGGTACCGGAATCCGTGTCTCCGAATGCGTTGGACTGGACTTAACCGACATAGATTTTAAAAATGATCGAATTAAAATAGTTCGAAAAGGAGGAAAAGAAGATTTTGTTTACTTTGGAAATGAAGTCGAAGAAGCTTTGGAAAATTACATTGAAGTTAGCCGCCTTAATACAGTGACCAAGCCCGGACATGAAAATGCCCTGTTTTTATCCATTCAAAAAAGCCGTATGACACCGCGGGCAATTGAAAATCTGGTTACAGAATACGCCAGTCAGGTAACAACTCTAAAGCATATTACTCCACATAAATTGCGTAGTACTTATGGCACAAACCTTTACAGGGAAACAGGCGATATTTATTTGGTTGCAGAGATTTTAGGCCATAATGATGTAAATACTACAAAAAAACATTATGCTGCCTTAGACGAGACCCGTAAACGAGCTGCCGCCAATATTGTTCGTTTACGAGAGAGTTAACACTAATAAAAATATCGGTATTCCACTGACTGGAATACCGATAAAAAGATTAACTTAATGGTATTGCTTAATTTATAGACAGATATTAATTAAAAAGAGAAATTAAATTTTGGACTTCTTTTTTTGCCTTAGGTACAAGTAAAGACTCATATCGAAAAAGCATATAACCGTCTACTGCTCCAGTATTTCTGCCATATTCAACCTGACGCTTTAAAATCGTATCTGATTTTGACCAAGAAACGTCCGTATAGCCTTTGGCTATTTTTTCTGAATCGCCTGCACGATAAGCAGCTAATCCAATATACATATTTATGGTTTCACTTACTTTTATTTTATTCCATTCGTTTACGATAGTCTTGTATGGTGCAACTGGGTGTTCAAAGCTCCAATAAATTTGTGGACAGATATAATCGACATAATCAGAAGAACTGAGCCATTTCTTAATGTCCACGTAGTAACTGGAAGTTGATAATAGATTGCTGATATTTCCAGCCGGACTGATTCCAAATACACAATTTGGGTTGATCTCCTTGACTGTGCGATACACCTTCTGAACCATATTGCTTACATTATCCCTTCTCCATTGTGGGATATCCTCTGGAGAAATTCCACTTGCTTTGCAAGCCTCTACATATTCATTGTACTCTATGTTATCAAAATTCTTTTTATAACCGCTTCCCAAAGAAGGGTAAAAATAATCGTCAAAATGAATACCATCTACTGCATAATTTTCAACTATTTCTCGCACTCCATCTGCAATCAAATTTTGAACCTCAGGAATTGCTGGATTATAATATAACTTTCCGCCGTAAGCCAGTACAAAACGTTCTGTTATACCATCATTTGACCAACTTCTGGCTAGATTATCTTCTGATAAGGTATTTGGGTTGGTTCCGCTTAAAGAAACACGGTATGGATTAATCCATGCATGAATTTCTAAATTTCTTTTATGGGCCGCCGTTACCATATATTCCAATGGATCATAACCTGGATCCAGCCCCTGCTCCCCAGAAGCATATTTTGACCATGGGAAATATTGTGATGGATACATGGCGTCGCCCATGGGTCTTACCTGAACGATTACCGTATTTAAGTTCATTTTAACGCAGTTATTATAAATCGTATCTATGTATTTTTTAAATTCACTATAAGTGTATTCTTTGAATTTATCAAATTCCAGATAACTAATCCAAACAGCCTTAAGCTCCATATTAATCTGTATGGTAGCTACGGACTGATTCCCCGCATTGTCCTCTGCGTATATGGTGTATTTTCCCGCTGCACTAATTGTAAAGGAACTCAAATCATCTACAATGTTTTTGCAGGTGGACCACTTTTCAGAGTCTGTTTTATAGGTTCCTTTCAAGTACTTTATCGTTTTAATGCCAGATTCTTCATCCGTTGCATTGACCATAACCGTTGCCACTTGCGACATAACCGAATAGGTAGGATTCAAAACTGGAGCTGTCAGGTCAATATTATTTATGCTTACCATCTGAATGGTGACGTTGCCAGCTTTGTCCTGAAGGAATATGGAATAATCTCCATTCTTTTTTATAGTTATTTTCCCAGTACCCTTGGCAGTCAATTTTACTGTTGTGCCTTTTTCTGCAAAATCCTCTTCTGTTTTTTGACCAGACAGATATTTTGCTAAGGCTATTCCGGATTCATCATCTTCCACCGTAAGATTTAATGTAATATTTTTATTAGTTGGCTCGGTTGTACTCTTTTCTACCGTTAATAGGGGAACAGTCCGGTCAATATTAGAAACTGTAATTTTCTGGATTTTGGTGTTTTTTTCATTGTCCATAGCATAAAAAGTATAAACACCATTCTCTTTGATTGTTACCGCTGCTTTTCCGCTTTTTAATGTAATCGTTTTTCCATTTACCCTAAAATACTCATTGGATCTTGATTTACTGGCCCATTTTACCGTTTTTACTCCTGAAGCATCCGAGACCTTTATTGTCAACTTGACATTTCCATTGGTCGGAACTTTATCTGTGAGCGTCATGGTAATTTTCGGCGGGGTAGAATCTTTTTTTGCTGCCTTCGCTGACACTGGCATAAAACTGATTGAAATCAAAAGTAATAAAATTACTACAAAACATTGAAGAAAATAATTATGAAAAAAAATTTTTTTATTTATATTCATTAATCTTAATCCTATCTTCCTGTGCTATAGTTGTCAAATACAGACACCGTTGCATCGTAAATGGATCTTGCTGCTGCATCCTGGAATTCCGGGTCAATCAAGCAGGCATAGTCAGCTGCATTGGAAAGGAATCCTAACTCGATTAAAACGGATGGAACTGTGTTTTTCTTAATTACAACAAACTCTGCTGTTTTTACACCTCTTTCACTTAGTCCTAAATCCCAAATTAATTGTTCATAAAAAATACTTGCTAAATCCTGACTATTCAAAGAGCCCATCATACTAGTATTAGTGTTGGTTTTGGAATAGAATACTTCTGTTCCGCTGGCTGATGATGACGCTGAATTCATGTGCAGGCTGACGAACAAATCAGCACCTACTGATTTTGCAAATGCAGCTCGTTCATCCAGGCTGATAAAGGTATCATTGCATCTGGTCCAATATGCTTTTATATTAGATTCCGGGCTGTTAAAATATTCTTTTGCATATTCATACAGAATGGTATAATTCAAATCTTTCTCGAAGGTTCCTGTTTTGGAAGTACCTGGATCTGATCCGCCATGACCGGCATCCAATACAACAATCTTATCGTAGATGAGATTTGGATTGGCAATTTTCACCCCTACATAAGTACCGCAATCAAGTAACTCAAATCCCTGCAGTTTGGTTGTGTTTACAGTGATTTTTGTATTTCCAAAATCAGGTTCGACAATTACACTGTTAACAATTGATAGATCATAGTTTATTGGGTTGGTTACAAAATAGGCTGTATAGTCGCCTGGTATTAAAAGAGTGAATTGCTTTTTATAATATAAGTCTTCGGTTGTTACTGAGTCAAAGGTAACGCCCTGAGGAAGTGTCATCTTAAGCTGGAACATACCAGCTGCAATATCAGCATCATAACCATTCCCAATCACAATACTGAAGATCTTACCAGATGTCTTGGTATAGTAACCGCTGTTATAAGCCTTCTGGATGGAAATCTTGACGCCATTATTATATGGTTCTATGGTTATCCCTTGCACATATTGAGTATCCATTGAATAATTGTTATAAGAACAGCCACTATAGATATCATCCAGGTAAACATCCAGGTATGTTCCATTATCAATAACGGTTGCTACAGGCAAGTTTTCACCCGTTACATTGATAACTTCAGAACCATTGGAGGAAAAACCTTCTACCTGAGTTATCATGGAAATCCCCTCAATTTTGGCCCATTGCTCGGTGAAAAATGGCTTTGGCTTGGTGGTAATAACGGAGGTTGCGGTATCAGAATCCCAGCGATATGCATAGCCTAAATTAGTTGCGACAAATTCAGCCGGTACCATAACATGGCTTTTTCCGGTCTGCTTATTATATATTAATCTTGGAGCTGTTCCCATTTTTTTCTCTTGTCCATTTACAAGTGCTGTTGTGGAGTTCAAAGTCATGAGAATTTCTATATCATTTTGTGAAATAATTACGGTTTTGCTTGCCTTATCATAAACATAGTCGGCCCCTAAATTGGCTTTAAAAACCTTATTGGCTTGAATCAGTGTTGTATTATTAAAAATAAGTCCTGGCATTTCCATAACTGAAATGCTTTTTTCATCAAAAGATACCTTTCCTTGGGTTCCAGCATATATAGTCCAATCTTTATCATATTTGATAATAAATGGGCTTGTTATGTCTGCCGCTTTGCTTTTCGTATTCCATACATATGTATAGCCTAATGCTTCTGCTACAAATCGAGATGGTACATATATTTTTGTAACATTCTTTCCCGTAAAGGTGATATTTTTAGGTGCTTCGTCCAATGTCTTTTTGATACCATTTACATAGGCTGTTTTGCTGTTTACAGTCATGACTACGGTTATACTATTGTTGGAAATTGTGATTTTTTTAGCTGCAGAATTATAAGAATAAGTTCCACCTAGGCCACTTGCAAATACATTTTTAGCGGGTACCATGCAGGTGTTATTTATGAGTACTCCTGGTGTCCCACCAAGATTTATATTTTTCTTATCCAGAGTTACTTTTGCCTCTACGTTGGTGTATTTATAGGTCTTTCCATTGTACCGGATACTTAACTGCGCAGCATCAGCACGTGCACATGGCAGGATTCCTCCAACTATAAGTCCGAGTACCACCATGAAGGCAGTCAATAATCTATATATATGTAAACGTTTTCCTCTTTTTTCTTTTTTCCTTAACATAATCTCACCCTTCTTTTAACACTGTTTTCACGGCTTTCTAAAAATAATCCTATTAATTAAAAGTGTTAGAAATGTGTCAAGTATTGGAAAAAAAAGAAACATTCTGTCATAATTTAGTACTGTGACTTCACTTGTATGCGTAAGTTAAGTTACAAACGTCAAGAGTAAAAGATGATTTTTCTTTTACTCTTATATTTTGATGTACAGTATGGTCAGTATGAATATTATAAAAAACTGTGGAAAGTA
>NZ_JAVBNS010000148.1:0-5776 GCF_031551385.1 Anaerosporobacter sp. | reverse complement strand
ATCAGTGGTATGGGCGAAGTATTGGGCACCAGAAGAATATAATAATATAATTCAATTAAATCAGAATATTCTAAATGCGTTTGATGGCATGAAGGCATTAGAACCAGAATGGTATATTGGGAAATGAATACAGATTTTAATTTGAGAGAAGGGCTGAAAGTGTTTCATCGTTTTAATAATCAAGAAGAAAGAAGAGCATATGGCGGTTCAGCCTTTTTGGAGTTACAATATTGCAAAATGAAACCTGATACATCTATCAAGAAAATTGTTGCAGTCGGTTCTGTGTCTCATTGGCAAAATGATTCGATTTATGTTCATATGGAGAATATGGAGGACTTTTATTCGAATTATAGTGATATTTTTGTTGATGGTTTATATAACAACATGAAGAGGGGACAAATTGATGTTAATGGGATAAATTATTATTCGAAAATGCAAATATTTTCCATTGTGACTGATCTTGAATTAAAGAAGCCAAAGGAGTATGTGCTATTGTTAGAGTGGTTGAAAAATGTAGTTCAATATAATGGAGTTTATATCTTAGGAATTTGATGCGAAACGTCAATGACAAAAAACGAAGGTTTGTTTTACAACAATAAATTCAGAATTTATGGAGGTGTGTATGGAGGATGTTACAAGAAAAAGATTGGCTGAAGTTGCAAGACAAAAAGCACAAATACCTTTTCATGGATATATTAAAGATAAAGAATCCAATATTGAACCGATAATTAAACATTTTCCTAAATGGAATATTAAAGAGGCAGACAGAGCATGGTGTGCAGCGTTCGTTTACTATTGTTGCATAGAGACAGGTTTTCAAATTCCGTATAGCCCAAATGAGTGTATAAGCTGTAGTTTGGCAGGCTGTGGCGGTTGGGAAGAATATGCAATTGGAGATAGTCGGATAGAGTATCATAGGCGTGATGGAAGTTTTACTCCCGAAATTGGAGATATAGTAATCTATGATAAAGTTTTCATAAATCAAGAGCACGACCACATAGGCATTATATTGGAGATTTTTGATAATACGATTATCGTAGCAGAGGGAAATACCTTTAATGATAACATATCGGGAGTTATTGAACGTCCAATAGATGAACACATAAGAGCATATATTAGAATCCCTAATGGTTATTGCTATTAATGAAGAAAATAAATTTAGAGAGTAATCAACTAGAATACAAATCAGAACTTATGGAGGTAAAGCAATGTACAATAAAAATCGTATTTTATCACTTTTGTATAAGTGCATTATAATCATGGTAGCGGCAATAGGACTGTACCTTAATTCGGGTATGCCAAACGGAAAATTCGCGTCCGCTATGTTTTTATATTATACAATATTAAGCAATCTCTTTTGCTTACTTTATTTTATTGTTGCCTGTATAGTGGTTGTTCAGAGAATCAGAAAAGATGGGATTTATGGTGAAAGCACATGGGCTATCCACGCAAAGGGTGCTGTAATCATGGCTATTACCGTTACTCTATTGATTTATTGGTTTATCTTGGTAGGTGCTGGATTTGAAATGGGAGAGGGAACTTCTCCATTGGCGAACCTGATTGTACATCTTTTTGTTCCGGTACTTTCGATATTGGACTGGGTCATTTTTGATATCAAAGGACAGTTAAACAGATTTGATCCCTTCAAATGGCTTATTATACCATTGTGTTATTATGTATTTACTGTCATTGCGGCTAAACTGGGTATGACATTCTATAATGGAAGTCATTATCCATACTTTTTCATAGATTCAGACATTCTTGGATGGGGGACGGTAATGTTGAGCGTTTTGGGGCTTGCAGTAGCTTTTCTTGTAATAGGATATATTGTTTTTGCAATGGATAAAATACTATGTATATGGAGGAACAAGATAGAACGTATAAAATAGGCATAATGAAAAGTTGACAACTTCAAATTTGCAGATTATTAGGTGAGGTGATAGTAATGTTAGTTTTCATCGAGAGCTTTTTTGGTGATAGGCTTATATATGGTGAAAAATGTACAGAAGAACAGCTAAGAGAAAAGTTTAACCAAACAGTAAAATTAACGGAGTTAGCAGATTTTACGCCATTATTTTGCAGTATGTTTGATTTTCAGGAATTGCCTTATAATGAAAAGATATATGTTGATTATGTAATTGACTTGGATACTTATCTGGTATATGCACCTCAATATTAAGAAATGTATGTGCCTTTAAAATCAGAAATTAATGGTCGATTATAGATGTAGACTATTTATAAAATGCACGGAGGACGAATATGAAGATTGAGGACAAGATACAATTTGGTGAATACAATTGGCGTGTACTTGCAATACAAGGCAACACAGCATTGATTATTACTGATAAAATTATTGAACAGCGTTCCTATCATAACGAATATATTGAAATTACTTGGGCGGATTCTTCTCTCCGTGAGTATCTCAACACGGAGTTTTATGACAGATTTTCTGAAGCGGAGAAAGCAAGAATAGTCCCTGTTATCAATAAAAATCCCGATAACCCGTGGTTTGGTACGCTTGGTGGACGCGATACAGAAGACAAGATATTTATACCTAGCCTTGAAGAACTTGCATGTAAATACTTCGGCGATAGTAGTGCGTTATTATATAATCCTAAAAAAAACCAAAGATACTGGTATGAACGAAAAGATGCAAACAACAGCAAACGAATAGCAATCGATGAAGTAAAAAAATTTTGGTGGTATTGGATTCGCACACCTGGTCGTTTCAGCGTGAAAGCGGTATATGTTTTTCCTGATGGTAATATTGGCATCCATGGCAATAACATAAAAATAGGCAACGTCGCCGATGGATATTGTGCAGGTGGCGTTCGACCACTTATGTGGATTACTATGGAATGATATGGCGTAGTAAAGGTTAATTGATAACCAAAACAAAATTTAAGGAGGATAGAAATTTGAACGCATATTTAGAATGTCCAACAATAAAAACAAAAAGTTTCACTATTAGACTTATCAGAAAGGCAGACAGTGAATCGCTTTTTCAATGCTATAATGACGAAAATGCTGTTCAGTTTATGAATGATGACAACTGTGATTTTGGATTTTATGTCGAGTCAAGGGAAAAGATGTTAGAAACAATAGGGTACTGGCTGGATTTTTATGAAAAACAATATTTTATCAGATTTTCAATAGTAGACAATGCAACAGATAAGGCAGTGGGGACAATTGAGGGATTTGTTGGAGAAACAGGAGTACTTCGTGTAGATATATGCAGTACTTTTGAAAAGTCATCCTATCTGTCTGAACTATTTGAGTTTGCAAAGGACAACTTTTATGAGTTTTTTGGCAATGAGGATATTGTGACGAAGGCTGTTTCTGCTGCAACAGAGCGACGAAAGGCGTTAAATAGTAGTGGGTGGGAGTTTATTGATAAATTCAGAGAGTATCATGACTATTATAGAATTACGTGTAAACGATAGATCAGAATTTGGAGAGGTGATAAAAAATGGAATGGAATTCACAATTATATGATAATAAACACGATTTCGTGGCTGAGTATGGTAAAGGGTTATTAGAGTTTGTTCCTGACAATAATGAACAGACAATATTGGATTTAGGGTGTGGAACGGGTATAATGACAGCTCAATTAAGGAATTTGGGAAGTAAAGTTGTAGGGGTTGATAGTTCCAAAAGTATGATAAGTAGGGCAAAAGAACAATTCGATAACATAGAATTTATGCTATGTGATGCACTTGATTTACCTTTTGAGAATGAATTTAATGTTGTTTTTTCAAATGCCGTATTTCATTGGATAGGAGACCATGATGCTTTATTAAGCAATGTTCGCAAAGTATTGAAAGCAGATGGATTATTAGTATGTGAGTTTGGGGCAAACGGTAATATTGCAATCGTTGAAAATGCATTCATGGAAGTTTGCAGTAGTTTCGGATATGATTATACGTCAAAATTTAATTTTCCAACATGCGAAAGCTTTGGTAAAATATTAGAAGGTAAAGGGTTTGTAATTGATAAGATTTATGATTATGACAGACCGACACCATTAAAAGATGATGAACAAGGATTGGCTAATTGGATGAAACAGTTTTTTGCTTCTGAATTAGTAGTAATGCCAGAAGATATACAAGTTGCAGTTATTAAAAAGGTGGAAGAATTTACAAGAGACATTCTTTGGAATGGAAATGAATGGGTTGCCGATTATCGGAGATTAAGAGCAATTGCACACATATAAATTTAAATGTGTCAAAGAGACAAATCAGAATGTATCTTGGAGTCATAACTGAAGATTATTTTATACTGTGAGGTTAAATGTATGGATAAACAAGTGTTTTTAGATAAGGTTAATGAAATATTTTCAGAAAATCAGTTTAATTATATTTCAGCGGATAAAGCTCTATCAGATGAGCTTATATCTTTGAAAATGTTTGAGCAACCGATTATTGGTATAACCAATACAAACAATGATTCTTTTCATAAACTAAAACAGGAGAATATTATAGGAAAACATTTTATGCTTCCGAAGGAATGGCTCTGTGGTGCTGAAACGGTTATTTCTTTATTCTTTCCTTTTACAGAGGCGATTAGAAAAAGCAACAGACAGAATATGAATTACCCATCAAATAGCTGGATGAATGGTAGAATTGAGGGTCAGTATTATATTAATAATTTTTCAACTTGTCTTGTAAAACTTCTTAATGACAATGGGTATGAGGCAGTTTCACCTTCTTTAGATAAAAGATTTTTTATGAATACTGAACTAAAAGATAATAATAAAAATCCAATTAATAAACCTTATACCAGCAATTGGTCAGAACGCCATGTGGCTTATGTTTGCGGGGTAGGTACATTTAGTCTTTCAAAAGGTTTAATAACTGAAAAAGGTATAGCAGGTAGATTGACAAGTATTATAACAAACTTGAAATTAGATGCAGATAAGAAGGCATTTTCACGCTACGATGAAAATTGTATTATGTGTGGAAAGTGTATAAAAAATTGTCCAGTAAATGCAATTAGTTTTGACCATGGCAAAAATAATGAATTGTGTTCCGAATTTTTAAATTCAATATTAATTGACCATGCCCCATGGTATGGCTGCGGGAAATGTCAAGTCAGCGTTCCGTGCGAATTTGAAAACCCTAATAAAATGAATTTAATTTAGAAATTACTGGAACAATGCAACTAATAAACATCATGTGAAGTTGATAACTTCAAATTTATAGAGCTGAATAACGAAACTAAATATATAGGTTGGTCGGGTGCATATCGCTGATTCTATTTTTATTCTACGTGTTAATTTAAGAATAAATAGTATTTTGGACAGATAAGAAATAAATAGAGAAAAATAAATTTGAGAAGGTGACATTTAATATGCATAAATACAACGAATTACGTGATAACTTTGTAATGCAAAGTAGAAATATATTAGAAAATAATCTTGTAGGCATATATCTTCATGGCTCTGCCGTTATGGGGTGTTTTAATCAACAAAAGAGTGATATTGATTTAATTATTGTTGTTAAAAATGATATTTCAAACAAATGCAAGTCACGATATATGGATATGGTTGTTGAACTAAATAAGAACGCACCAGCAAAAGGAATCGAGTTAAGTATAGTGAAAGAATCTGTATGTAATCCATTTGTATATCCGACACCTTTCGAGCTACATTTTTCAATAGCGCATCTAAATTGGTATCAAACAAATCCAGAGGAATATGTTGATAAAATGAAAGGTACGGATAAAGATTTAGCTGCACATTTTACAATACTATATCATCGTGGAAAATGTGTATATG
>NZ_JAVBNS010000184.1:0-9649 GCF_031551385.1 Anaerosporobacter sp. | reverse complement strand
ATGATCGAGTTTTGAAATTAACCGCGTATTTACTTTTTGCATATCCTCGTAGAATTAAAATCAGTGAAAATGACGAGGGACTATGCTCGTGCATACACGCATTTACTGGTATGTGGTATAAAATAGACGAACTACCAAACTTGGAGGGAAATTTGATTAATGGATTTGACAACGATCCCTATGATAATTACTATCCGATTTCTGATACTTTTACGGAGAATGAAGAAAAACTTGGGATGATCGACTATCATGAAATGGTGGATGATGTGGATCCACACACTTCTTGTAGTGATAAACTTTTTACAGCTAAAATCGCCAAACTGTATCGAGATGGTTTTGTAGATGATATGAACATTAACTCAAGGTATGTTATTGATTTTTTTTATAACTTATTAAAAATAGGGGTGAAAATTGATAATATAAACGAGAGTGGAATAATTAAAACAGGTGAAAGACTTAACAGCAATACAAAATTTAATGAATGCTTTCAATTGAAACTTATAGAAATTGCCAAAATAACAATTAAAGAAGAATTCGATTTTGAATTATATGGTATACACCCAATATACAATATTGAAACCATGTCTCCATATTGGGAAATTCCAAATTTACTCACAGCACTTTATTTTGCATTATTTTATACAAGACCAGATTATGAAGTGTATCGAAAATGTTCTAATCCCAATTGTAATCGTCTTTTTAAAGTGAAGACTACAAATAGCAGAAAACAGTATCATGATACAGCTTGCCAAAATGCAGCTGCTCAAATGAGGCATCGTAAAGTTAAAAAATAAAAGAAGGAACAATGACTACTCTTTACGTAGTCATTGTTCCTTCTTCGTTACCTCTTGCCGTTTTTTTAGCAAGTGGATCCATATGATTAATTACACTCTCTACCAATTGTGCTAATTGGCATATATCGTTCTTATTATGTTTAACAGTTCGCTCCATCATCCATTTTATATCCAGTAGAATACCTTGAACTCTCTCATATGATGCACCTGAGTCTTTCCAATCGCCACGTGCCTCACCAATATGAAGCATATTTTGCTTTGACGTAAAATACTTTCCCTCCTTATTGAATGGCATCAGAAAAGCATTATATACCGGTGGAGCTTGACCATTTTCATCTCTAAATTTAAGAGCAGTTGCTACATATTCGCCATATGTAATTTGCTTGTTAATGGACGTTGAACGAGGTAGTTCTGTTGGGTCCGCACTATCCCCATATCGATAATATTTCGCATCCAAAATAAATATTTTATTATCTTTTTTCATAATTGTATCTGGTTCAAGTGCAGATTTTGTGTGTTTCCCTGCTGAGCCAAGGTACCAAGATGTCCTTGGAAAATAATAGTTTTTATTATCTACACCAAAATTAAAATCAATAAGACGTTCCCAAACATACTCAAAATCATTCGTCCCAAAGAAGAATCTTGCGTTTCGGCCTTTCTTTCCAACATATTGAATCATATCAATCATACCCGAAAACAAGGCTTTGTTTTTATCATTATTTTCACTATGTATTTTTCCCTTAAGAGTCATCAAGAAACGTCTTTCGTCAAATGGTATTGATGCTTTCCGTGGGGTATTTGTAGAGAATAAAAATCCAATTTTCTTGTACGCTTCCTCTACACAGAATTCATTTATCTTTGTCAAGAAATTCGATGAGTCTACTCGTGATTCTTGCGACACGGTTGTTAAATAAATGAAAGAGTCATCTTGTGGATATGCTCTTTGTGTTTTAACCGTACGTGGCCAATTTTTATGCCCACTTCCATTAACCTTTAGGATTCGTTCATTCTCAGTATAATACCCTCTATTATAATATTCATCCAAGATGGTCATATAAGCTTGAATAGGAAAGTTCACAGTTTCTGGATTACTCATTAGTAACTGTGGAAGTAATTTTTCCTTTATTCCGGAAAAACGTGATAAGACTCTAATTAATAATTGCACGTCTTTCTTTTGTTCAAGTTCCGTCTTTCCAAGCTTATACCCTATAGGAAAGCATACTTTAATTTGCTCACCATCTGAACGAATTCCTACAAAGGTATCCGTTCCTTCATTTGTATTTATATGACAATCGTATAAAGGTGCTGATTCTTTTTCCATACAATCGCTCCTTTACTCATTTTGACTTAATCCAAATATGTCATCTAAAAACACATTAAAACGCTCATCTTTTTCTGCCATTTCAAAAGCCTTAATAAGTTTTTCAAGGCTATCATACTGACTTTTAAACACTTCGTCTCTTGTGAATTTAAAAGCATCATCCCATAAATATTTTAATACCTTCTCCGGGAAGTTATGATTTCTATCATCGGCTTCTTCTTGTGAAATTTCATCGTTTGTGGTAAAGAAATATAGATCCTTTTCAGTAACAAAATATGCTCCTAATCTCTTATCCTCTGAAGATGTCATTCCAACATTCTTTGATATAACCAGTTCATTTATAGTTTTATTAAACACTGCCCACTTGACATTTGTATCAAGAATCTTCTGTCCTGCAATTTTAGATTTCGATACATCATTCTCAATCATACGCATATTCCACCTTCTTTGGAATGCTGTGTCTAAAGTAAACACATTTTGGTCTGATGTATTCATTGTTGCAAATATATATAGGTTTGATGGGAGTTTTATTTTATTTGGTTCTGCAATAGTATCTTTATTGTAAATGTAAACTTTTTCTGCAACATCCACGTTAGTAATATCATATGAACCACTACCATCTTCATCTCTGTCGAGCATTTGAAATATATCACCAAAAATTGCCGGAGCATTTCCTCTGTTAATTTCCTCAATAACTAAACAATACTTTTTCTCAGGATTATTATATGCACCTGATAATATACGAGTAAAAGGTCCTGGTGCAAATTCATATCTTATCTTACCAGTTCCTTCATCTGTCATAGGCATAATCTGCCCAACGAAATCCCCATAGGTGTAGTCTGGGTGAAATACAACTCTTTCAAGACTATCTGCATCTTTACAATATTTTGTCTTGATAGTATAACTTTTACCACAGCCAGGAACTCCATATAGCAATACATTCGTACCACCACGTAAACGATTTTTCTCGTCAATTTCTTTCATATCATTTAAACATTCATCGTTTCTGTCATTTTCATTATTATCAAAATTATCCAATTCAAATAAAGAATTAGTTGAACCTAAAAAATCAAGATAATTTTCTGTGGAAAAAATATTAGGATTTTCTTCAAAGATATATACTTTCTTTGCAACCTCACTTACTAAATCGCTATTAATAGCAATACTATCTTTATCGATTTTTAAAGTGTTCAGCTGTTTAAGTGCTTGAATTAATCTATTATCAAATTTTGTTCTATATTGTTCAAATTCATTATTAGCTGTGGCATCATCACGTAATAGTTTAATAAGTAACAGTGTCTCTAAAAAGCCTTCAAAAACTTTAGTTGTAGCCACAAGATACCTGTACTCTGTCATAGAAATTGAGTACTTTCCTGTAGAACGACCTAGCTCAAGTAAAACCTTATACAATAACATAACTGGATATAAACGGTACTCTTGTCTAATGCCATTGTATTCCTCATCTACAGATGAACTAAGAAACATTTTTTCAATTTGTCTTTGAATTATATCAGAGTACATATCAGTTTTTTCAAATTCACCTGAACATCGGTTATATATTTCTTCAAAAGTATCCGTGATTATTGCTTCGTCATATTTACTTGAAGTCATAGTAATCAAACCAAAAAATGCTGCAACTCTTAATGCACGATAATTATTTGAAATTTCTAAAGCAGATTTTATAGACTTAAGCTCGATGATTTTTTGTCCAATGAAGTCTTGTAAATTACCTGCAACATCTTTTTCTTTAAATTCTTTTAAAAATGAAACTAAATAACACAAATTATCAAAAGCTGTTGGCTGTTTTACCAAATACCAACATTCATAATCACTTGCGTTCTGAAGTTCATTTAACTTATTTTGTAGTATCGAGTCCATCATCTATACCTCCACATCTAAAATTTTATTAATAAATCTTGCAAGAAAATATGAAATCTTTGGTGGAACCGCATTACCTATTTGCTTGCAGATTGAAGTTTTTGTTCCATAAAACACAAAATCATCTGGAAAACTTTGAATCCTAGCTGCCTCCCTTGGCGAAAGGGTTCTATTCTCAATAGGATGAATAAATCTACCGCCAGCGGGTGTATCAAATCTCGTTGTAATTGTAGGAGATTGTTCATCCCAACACAATCTCCCATAAGAACCACTATGAACAGAATTTATTGTTTCTTCTAAAGCAGTAAAGTTTTCACCGTTTGCAACTCTGCTCATTCTATCAACAGCAACAATTGAATGGTTTGTCCTAGTGTGGTTTGTCAGTTTCATCCCATCAGCAGCCAAATATCTCTGATAATCAGTAACTGGTTCAGGATTGTTTATTAATCCGTTTGTAGTAGTAACACCAAGATTTCCAATCGCATCCTCAACAGTGACCATATTAAAATAATGAGGGTAATCATGTAGTATATCGACCTTAGTCTGCTCCCATAATTCATTAAAATCAAAATCTATATTTCTTGTACCAATGATTATCATTCTTTCTCTTTTTTGAGGAACTCCGAACTCAACAGCTTTCACAATCTTATAATGCAATGTGTACGGCTCACCATCAAACATCTCTGGATCAGAAAAAATTCTAAGTATCTCTTCAAAAATTACCCCAGCCTGCATGGTCATGATACCTTTTACATTTTCCATTACAAAAGCTTTAGGTTTCACTGTTTTTACAACATTGAAATAGTGCTTAAACAAATAATTTCGTGGGTCATCAATAAAACCATTTCTTATTCTTGCTCCCGCCATTGAAAATCCTTGGCAGGGGGGACCACCAATGATAATATCGGCATCTCCAGTCTTAAAGACTCCTGATTGGTCTATATTACGAATATCGTCAACGATCACATCAACCTCTGGATGATTCATCTTATATGTATTTGCTATATTTGCATCAAACTCAACCGCTTTTTTTACGGTATATCCATTTTTTATAAATCCCAAAGACAGACCACCACATCCTGAAAACAGGTCAATTACGTTCATCTTCAACACCTCCACCAATTCTATATCTATAAGCAAAATTCTTTATATACAGCCCTTCTTCTTCGGACAAGCCATATATAGCATTGATATAGTCATCAATTTGATGAATTGTATCAACGCACTCTTTATGTTTGTACTCATACTCTGTTTGCTTCGTACCCACATATAATTTTGTTTTTTCTAATTGGTCCTCCAAAGCAATCGCTAATCGATTGGTTTCTTTAAAATCATAAATTTCTGGCACTTTAAATCCAAGTAATTCTTTTCTTGTTATATGCCAACAGTCGGACACACAAACCCAATACCACCAGAACAGAGAAGAATTAAGTAGGCACATACAGAAATTTGCATAGTTTTTGTTTTCGCATTTGAATGTTTTATATTCAGAACCTGCGTGTTCATTTAAAAAAGCTTTAATCCAAAATGCTGCTCTCATATTCAAATATAATGGCTCACAATCCTGTTCGAGCAGATTAATAATAGATCTATTAAACCCAGTTAATCTTCTATACACAGAAGTATCAAGCGTTGTTCCTAATTTAGGAATATATTCATCTTCCACATAATTATTCTTCACAACTTCAGCTGTGTTGAATAAATCATGTCTTTCTTCTTTGTACCAATATCTATAATTTCCTGTGGATATATCACGCACACCTTTTTTGTGTTTTCCAAGGAAAATACATAGTTTTTGATGCACCGAAGTAAATAAACAATCTGGTCTATCTGAATAACTTAGAATATACTGTTCGGGTGATGTGATATATAATTCATCACGAATTTTCTTCATTCTTGGTGTTGAAACATAGGACAATGGAATAACAAATCCTAATACTCCACCTGGGTTTAATTGCAAAGCTGCATTTTCCAAAACATTTGCATATATATTACCATATCTTTTTACTGGTACAGACTCACTTTTGGTATCCTCAACATAAGGAGGATTCCCGATAATAATATCATATCTGTTCTCTGTTTTTGGTTTATGTTCAACATAGTCATAGCATTCATAACAGCTGTTGAGCACCTTTGATAATCCTTTGATTTTTACCACACTGTATCTATGAAGGAGACAAAGAAATAGACGAATTTTTGTAATATTAATCGAATCCATATTTAAGTCATTACCCTTTATTGATTCAACTACTTTTTTAATTTTTCCTTTTGTTACATCAGAGTGATGCAAATCAAGTAAATCTAATTTTAATTCCAACGCCGCTAACAAGAAGACTCCAGTACCGCACGTTGGGTCATAAACGGTTTTTTCATAACAGAAGTTGCTATAAGGGATACCATTCAAATCTAATACATGAAGATTATTTGGTTTCAATCTATCGCAGACCATCTTCACGCTGTTAATTAATATGAATTTAACCACATCTAATGGCGTGTAATAGACACCATTGTTTTTTCTTATTGTTTCCTTTTCATTCAATGTAGATAGCAATTCCTGCATCTCTTCGTATGAATAAGTTTTAGTTGATGAATCGTCAATCTCAAACGTTCCACCTATAATGACACTGATTTCCTCACGAATTAACTTCAATTCACTTTTACTGTAATTTTGATTTAGATAACCGTTGACTATTCTCAATGCGTTTATTAACATATCATTTGCCATTTCGCACCTACCTGTAACATTTATTCTATTGCACTTCGCCCACTTTTGACCCAAGCATCTAGTTCGGAATATTTAAATTTCCATTTCTTTCCTATTTTGTGAGCTGGAATGCCTTTACCTTTCTTTATCCAATCTCGTACAGTCACAGGTTTAATACCTAAATGTTCCGCCGCTTCTTCAATGCTTATCCATTTTTCATTTATATTTTCATTCATCATATTCACCTCTGCACAATACTAGTAGATATAAAATACCAATTGTATTGTACCATATCTAAGATATCTTATCAAGAAATTTAATTATATTTTATGCGGTTTGCTAATATTTTATATTGTTTATTCATACAAAAACGCCTTAAATTTCAAACAACTTAAGGCTTTTGTATTGGTTTAAATTAAAACATGCTCAACAGTCTATCTATTCCCATCAACTTTTCATAATACAGCCATCTCGCTTGTCCTTCACCAAAATCATAAACACTGGCATTTTTTTTGATATATGAATAATCAGCATATCCAATTATTTTAGCAGTTGAAATATCATCCCAGTCTACAAGTTTTAGCCTAGAATCAGTATCTAAAGCATCAACTTTTACGGCAACATAGAAATCTTTAGGAATATTATCAAACTGGTCAACATTAATCAGTAATCTTTTATGGATATTGCGAAATCCGGTTTTTACATCAACATAAAAACCTGTTGATGTTTGAAAATCAAAAGAATCTACATTTCCTTGCCCCTCAAACACTTCAAACATCCCATCAATATTTACTTCTTTATTTTTTTCTTGCAACAACTTCAAAAAAGCCATTTCACCCAACTTACCCATAAATGTACGCTGAATTTCTATCTTATGTTGTATGCTAACATCTTTTGAATTGCGAACCTCAATTGGCAACAATCTAGAATACTGATTATCCGAAAGAATAATTCTTTTAGCAAAATCTAAAGCAATATTTCTCATATGCTGATCAATAGCAACTGTATAATAAGAAACGTTGTAATCGCCACGCTTTTCAGTATGTTTTTCCATTTAGCTCTCTCCTTAAATATAATTTTAGATGCTCAAATTGCTGTCAACCACTCTCTACACTCACACTATTTCAGCAATCCTATGCACTCACCAAGGCATAATCTGAACAATCGGTCAACCTCTATAAACACTCAATTTGAGTGGATTTAGGGGTTATCTTTAGGCTAAAAAAAATACACCTGGAGCAAATCGGAAATCCGACTAATTTCTAAAATGCCCATTCTATCGACTTTTTCGCCACTATTGTCGCTCTGTTTTAGTCATCAAACAAACCGTCTCGACATGCTCCGTCCACCCAAACATATCCACCCCCTGCACCATCTTCACCTCATACCCCCTCTTCACCAAATACCTCACATCCCACGCCAACCACTCCGGATTGCACGACACATACACCACTTTCTCTGGTGCCAACTTCACCACCGAATCCAAAAACGCCTCATCACTTCCAGCCCGCGGCGGATCCATAAACACCACATCCACCTTCTCTTGCTTCTCCGCCATGCCAACCATAAACGAACCGGCATCCGCACAATAAAAACTCACATTCGAAATCCCATTCAACTTCGCATTACTCATCGCATCTCGAATCGCATCCTTATTCAACTCAACACCAATAACCTCTTTTGCAGCTCCTGCGGCAACCATACCAATCGTCCCGATTCCACAATAGGCATCAATCACCCTCTCCCGACCGGATAAACCGGCAAATTCAACCGCCTTACCATACAAAACTTCCGTCTGCTTCCTATTCACTTGGTAAAAAGACTTCGAAGAAATACGGAACTTCAACCCGCATAACTCATCTACAATAAATCCCTTTCCATATATCACTTGTTCTTTATCACCCAATACCATACTTGTCTTCTTATCATTCACATTTATGATAACGGTGCTTATCTCCGGGTAAGTTTTTCTGATAGCCTTTACAAAATTATTTTTGGACGGCAAAATTGGTGAGCTCAGTACCAACACCACCATTACCTCACCTGTCGCTTCTGCACAGCGCACCATTACATGCCTGAGCAAACCATAATCAGTATCCTCATCATACGTTTTAATCTTAAACGACTTCAACATATTTCGAATATCATATATAATTTTATCTGCCTTCTCATTGTCAAGTCGGCAGCTATCAACATTAATAATTCTATGACTCTTTGGCTCATAGGTTCCTGAAATAATGGTTCCATTTCTTAATCTGCCAAATGCAGCATGAACCTTATTTCGGTAGTGGAACGGATCTTTCATTCCAATAATTTTTTCTACACTTCCAAACTCTTTCATCAGTTTGCTGATAACTTTCTGCTTCTCTTTTAATGTAGTCTCATAATCAGCACCAGCATAACTGCAGCCTCCACATCTTCCGGCAACCGGACAAAATGTTAATTCTTTCGCATTCTTAGGTGTTCTCTGCAATGGTTGATTTCCATTCTTTTCTTCATCTTTTCTATTTAAAAATTTATCTGATTTCTGATTTTTTATTTTTTCATCTGAAAATTTACTTGATTTTTGATTCTCCACTTTTGCATCTAAAAACTTATCTAATTTCTGTTTCTTTCCTTTTCTACTTAGAAATTCTTCACTCTTCTTTTTTCTTTTGTTCCGATTATCCATCTGGCTCATTCTATATATCCTTTATCTATATTAAACACCGTCATCTAGTCTTTCATGACAGTAGTTCAATACATTCCCTTTCGCTTTAGAATCACTTCTTACATATTATACTATTTTTTTACATCTCTGTAAATATCTTTCTTCAAATTTATTTAAAAAATATCATAAAGTTACAACCCGGCAAAATTAGAGAAACTAAACTCTATTTGGTTGTAATTTTTGATAAATCATTGTAAAATAACATATAAAAAATAAAACAAATAACAGAAATACAAACGAGG
>NZ_JAVBNS010000138.1:0-25884 GCF_031551385.1 Anaerosporobacter sp. | reverse complement strand
ATTTAGTTTTGATCTTTCGTTCAGAATCAACTAACCAAACTGGCTATTTGTTTCCGTTTTTAAAGTAAGTTTCCTTACTTTGTTACTGTGTACTAAAAGTACATATATTTTTTGAAAATCTTTTGCATCACTTTGTGATACATTTAGAATTTTCAGGGTTGTTTTATTATTCAGTTATCAAAGTTCATTTTTGTTTTTCGCTTCATGCCCTGCGGCGTGTCAGCGAATAATAGTTTATCACATTCATTCTTGCTTGTCAACACTTTTTTCAAAATATTTTTTCAAGTTTTTTGAATGTTTCACATTCACACATAAATTAAAAACGGAGAAAGAGGGATTTGAACCCTCGCGCCGCGCAAACGACCTACACCCTTAGCAGGGGCGCCTCTTCAGCCTCTTGAGTATTTCTCCTCATCTGAACTATAGTGTTCATTATTTAATTTAATGCGTCGAACGCAAGAACTAGTATATCAGAGGTTAACTGCTTTGTCAACGCCTTTTTCATATTTTTTTTAAATATTTTGAATTTTTCATAAAACATATTCATATATGCGCTTCTTCAAGCTATATTACTAGTTATTTATCATTCTTTTTTATACATGTTACAGTATTTCCATATAGTTGATACATTATTCATACGAATTAAAGAAGACCCTTACTGTTACTCCTAACATTTATATGAATAGAACCCTTAGCCTTACAGTATACGTACATAGCTTAGATTAAACAGTAATGAATTATCTACAATATTCCTTAACTGCTTCTTCGTATAGATTATTTCCCTTGCAATCAATTACTACTATAGCAGGGAAATCATTCACTTCTAGTTTTCTAATTGCTTCTGTACCAAGATCATCATATGCAATTACTTCAGATTTTGTTATACATTTTGATAAGACAGCCCCTGCTCCTCCTACTGCTGCAAAGTAAACAGATGTATTATCTTTAATCGCTGCTATTACTTCATCGTTTCTTTTCCCCTTACCTATCATACCTTTTAAACCATGTTGAATAAGCAAAGGCGTATATTTATCCATTCTACTACTTGTAGTTGGCCCTGCTGAACCAATAACTTTACCTTCCCTTGCTGGTGTAGGCCCTAAGTAGTAAACAATATTGTTTGTTAAATCAAAAGGAATCTCTTCCCCCTTTAATAGACTTTCATATAATCTTTTATGCGCGGCATCTCTCGCTGTATATATCGTACCAGAAATATATACATAATCTCCTGCCTCTAATGACTGTACAACTTCATTGGATAAAGGTGCTTCTATTTTTTTATTCATTTTAGTTTATGTATATCACAAGACTAACTTATATTATTACCTATGTAAATTAGCTTTTCCAATATACTACTCCTTTCATAATATTAACTCCCTACAATACACGATGTGAATGTCTATTTACATGACAACATATATTAATGGCAACTGGTAGTCCTGCTATATGAGTTGGATATGTCTCAACATTAACGCCTAATGCTGTTACTCTTCCCCCTAAACCAGCTGGGCCAATACCAAGATTATTGATACTTTCTAATAATTCTTCTTCTAACTCTTTTACATATGCTATTGTAGACTTATCTTCAATATTACGAGTTAATGCTTTTTTTGCAAGTAAGGTGCATTTTTCAAAGCTTCCACCTACTCCTACACCTACTACCATCGGAGGACAGGCGTTTGGACCAGCTAATTTTACAGTTTCTAAAACTGCTGCCTTCACACCTTCGATACCATCTGCTGGTTTTAGCATATATACACGACTCATATTTTCACTTCCGAAGCCTTTTGGAGCTACTGTAATCTCTATGTTTTCACCTGAAACAATTTCATAATGAATAATACCTGGTGTATTGTCCTTTGTATTTTCACGGATTAATGGATCTTTTACTACTGATTTTCTTAAATAGCCTTCTTTATATCCTTGACGGATTCCTTCATTAATGGCATCTTCAAGATTCATACCTTCAATATGTACATCCTGTCCTATCTTTATAAATATAATTGCCATTCCTGTATCTTGACAAATTGGTATTAACTCTTCCCTTGCAATATTAATATTTTCTTCTAATTGCCCTAGAATTTGCTTTCCTATTGGTGATTCTTCTTTTTCTGGTGCACTAATAATTGCATTTTCCATATCCTTGGATAAACTATAATTTGCTTCAATACACATTTCTTTTATATTACTAATAATTGTATCCGTGTGAATTACTCTCATTTTTCTCCATGCATATTACAAACTTACTTGTAATACTGCTATCAATAAGTTGAAAGAAAGCAATGCATGGCTCCTTTCATAATATTTAAAATTCTTTCAACCTTGTTTCATTTAAATTATATATAATTTCTATTACTTGGATGCTTACTTTATTTATAAATATATCATATATTTTAATGACGCTCAAGCAAACACACTCAAATTCTTTATATTTATGCATATTTATGTTACTGTTCACACGCAATATCCCGCAAGGTGTTTTTTGTGAGTGCAGCGAAGCGAAAGTCACAGAAAACCCGAGAATAGTCAAGAATCCAGCCCCTTCGCCGAAGGCGAACTCTAAATGGGCTGGATTCCGTTACTGTGAACGTTTTGTGTGAACAGTAACATATTTACTGCATAATAAGTGTATGGTTTGTATAATTCTATCTAAATATAAAAAAAGAGTGAATTATATAACCATAGGTTACTTTATTCACTCTTTCTTATCATTGTTATTCTTTTATATTCTCTTCTGAATCTACGTCTGTGGATTCAACTATAATCTCACTATCTGCATCTTCAGCTTCTTCTTCTAACTGCTGCTCTAATTCCTTTAAAAGATCTTCTTCTGTTGCGTTGTCACTTTCTCTTACTTTAGCAAAACTAGCAACCTTAACATCTTTTTCTACATCAATGTCAATTAATTTAACACCAGATGTAATTCTTCCAAGAACAGAGATTCCACCAACAGCTAGACGAATGATAATTCCCTCTGTTGTAATAATAATAATTTCATTATCCTCATCAACAGCTTTTACGCCAATTACTTCGCCTGTTTTTTCTGTTGTTTTATAACATTTAACACCTTTACCACCACGATGTTGTACTGTGAATTCTTCCATGTCAGTACATTTACCCATACCATACTCAGACACGAATAATAGATATTTACCTTGGGTATTCAATTGCATTCCTACAATTTCATCGTCATCAGATAAATTCATACCAATTACACCCATTGACGTTCTGCCAGTAGGTCTTACATCTTCTTCGTTAAATCGTATACAGATACCATTCTTTGTTACTAGAAGAATATCTTTCTTTCTATTTGTTGATTTTACTTCAATTAATTCATCGTCTTCTCGTAGATTAATTGCTTGTAAACCAGACTTTCTGATATTCTCATATTCCTTTATAACCGTTTTCTTAACGATACCTTTCTTTGTTGCCATGAATAGGTATCGATTATCCTTATACTCACGTAATGGAATAATCGCTGTAATTCTCTCTTCTGGTAATAGCTGCAATAAGTTAACGATAGCAGTACCTCTAGCGGTTCTACTTGATTCTGGTATCTCATATGCCTTTAGACGATACACACGACCTTTGTTCGTGAAGAACATAATATAATGATGTGTCGTCGTCATTAATAGATCTTCGATGAAATCTTCATCTATCGTTTGCATACCCTTAATACCTTTGCCTCCACGATGTTGACTCTTGAAATTATCAACAGTCATTCTCTTTATGTAGCCAAGGCGAGTCATCGCGATTACTGTATTTTCCTTTGGAATTAAATCTTCCATGACTAAGTCATATTCATCAAATCCAATCGATGTTCTTCTATCATCACCATATTTATCACGGACAAATGTTAACTCTTCTTTAATTACAGTAAGAAGTTTATTATTATCCGCTAGGATTGCTTTATATCCTTCAATTCTTTCTTCTAACTCTTTCAATTCATTCTCAAGTTTTTCTCTCTCTAAACCTGTAAGAGCACGAAGTCTCATATCAACAATTGCTTGTGCTTGAACTTCCGACAATCCAAAACGCTCTTGTAATCGTTCTTTTGCAATTGCTACATTCTTTGAAGAACGAATGATACTAATTACTTCGTCAATATTATCAAGAGCAACCATTAAACCTTTTAATATATGTGCTCTTTCTTCTGCTTTGTTTAAGTCATATTGTGTACGACGTGTGATTACTTCTTCTTGATGACGTAAGTAGTACTTTAACATATCATGCAAATTAAGAACCCTTGGCTCGTTGTCAACAAGTGCTAACATAATTACTCCAAATGTATCCTGTAATTGCGTATGTTTATATAATTGATTTAATAATACATTTGCATTCACATCTTTACGAAGTTCAATACAAATTCTCATACCTGTACGGTCAGATTCATCACGTAATTCTGTGATTCCATCAATCTTCTTATCACGTACAAGTTCTGCTATCTTCTCTATTAATCTTGCTTTATTAACCATGTACGGTAATTCTGTAACAACGATACGATTTTTACCATTATTCATCGGCTCAATATCGGTAATGGCACGTACACGAATTTTACCTCTACCAGTACGGTATGCTTCCTCAATTCCTCTTGTTCCTAGGATTGTTGCACCTGTAGGAAAATCTGGACCTTTTACGATTTGAAGTAATTCTTCAATGGAAGTATCACGGTTCTCCTCAACACGATTATCAATTAATTTGATAACTGCATTAACAATTTCATGTAGATTATGAGGTGGAATATTTGTTGCCATACCTACCGCAATACCCGATGTTCCATTTACTAAAAGGTTTGGGTATTTGGATGGTAATACAACTGGTTCTTTTTCTGTCTCATCAAAGTTTGGTGTAAAATCTACTGTGTTTTTGTTAATATCAGAAAGCATTTCCATTGAGATTTTACTCAAACGTGCTTCTGTATAACGCATGGCTGCTGCCCCATCACCATCGACAGAACCAAAGTTACCATGTCCATCTACTAATGGATATCTAGTAGACCATTCCTGTGCTAAATTAACTAAAGCACCATATATTGAACTATCGCCATGTGGATGGTACTTACCCATTGTATCACCAACGATACGGGCACATTTACGGTGTGGTTTATCCGGACCGTTATTTAATTCGATCATGGCATATAGAATTCTTCTTTGTACCGGTTTTAAACCGTCTCTAACATCTGGTAAAGCTCTTGCTGCGATTACTGACATGGCATAGTCAATATATGACGTCTCCATTGTCTTCTTTAAATCGACCTCATGAACTTTATCAAAGATATGTTCGTCCATTTCTATTCCTCCATAATTATGATTAGATATCTAGATTCTTAACATATTTCGCATTTGCTTCAATAAACTCTCTTCTTGGCTCAACTTTATCACCCATAAGCGTAGTAAAAGTCAAGTCAACTTCAGAAGAAGTCTCTTCATCAATTGTTACACGTAATAGGATACGTTTTTCCGGATCCATTGTTGTATCCCATAATTGGTCCGCATCCATTTCACCAAGTCCTTTGTAACGTTGAATCTTATTATTCGTATCACGACCAATTTCAACTAAAATTTTATTTAACTCTTCATCACTATATGCATAATATGATTGTTTGTTTTTCTCAACCTTATATAGAGGTGGCTGTGCCAAATAAACATAACCCTGTTTTATTAATTCAGGCATAAAACGATACAAGAATGTTAATAATAAAGTACTAATATGAGCTCCATCAACATCGGCATCTGTCATAATAATAATTTTGTGATAACGTAATTTACTTATATCAAAATCATCTGAAATACCTGTTCCAAATGCTGTAATCATCGCTCTGATTTCATTATTTACTAATATTTTATCAAGACGTGATTTTTCAACGTTAAGTATTTTACCTCTTAATGGTAGAATTGCTTGTGTCGCACGAGATCTTGCTGTCTTAGCAGAGCCACCAGCGGAATCCCCTTCTACGATGTAGATTTCACAGTTCTTTGGATCTTTATCAGAACAATCTGCTAATTTACCAGGAAGGCTCATGCCTTCTAATGCAGTTTTTCTACGTGTTAAATCTCTTGCTTTTCTTGCTGCATCTCTAGCACGTTGTGCCAAAATTGATTTTTCACAAATTGTTTTTGCAATACTTGGATTCTGCTCAAGGAAGTAAGTAAGCTGTTCACTTACTACGGAATCAACCGCACCTCTTGCTTCACTATTACCAAGTTTTTGCTTTGTCTGTCCTTCAAATTGAGGTTCTCCAATTTTTATACTGATGATTGCTGTTAAACCTTCACGAATATCTTCACCAGATAAATTCGCTTCGTTCTCTTTTAAGAACTTCTGTGTTCTAGCATAATCATTAAATGTTTTTGTAAGGGCATTCTTAAATCCTGCAAGGTGAGTACCACCTTCTGGAGTTGTAATATTGTTTACGAAGCTATAGCAATTTTCTGTATATGACTCATTATGTTGCATTGCAACTTCTACATATACATCATCTTTTTTTCCTTCACAATATAATATGTTTTCATATAAAGGATCTTTATGGCGATTTAAGTATTGTACATACTCTTTAATACCACCTTCATAGTGAAATTCTCTTACCTTTTGTTCTTCTTCTCTGTCATCTCGTAGAATAATTTTAAGATTCTTTGTTAAAAAAGCCATTTCTCTTAGTCTTTGTCTTAATACTTCATAATCATAAATAGTCTCTTCGAAGATTTCTTTATCAGGAAGAAATGTTACCACAGTACCTGTTAATTCTGTTTCACCAACTACTTTTAATGGATAAGCTACTTTTCCACGTTCAAAACGTTGGTTATAGATTTTCCCATCAGAATGAATGTTTACTTCTAACCATTCAGATAACGCATTAACTACTGAAGCACCTACTCCATGTAGTCCTCCCGATACTTTGTATCCTCCACCGCCAAACTTACCACCAGCATGAAGAATTGTAAATACTACTTCTACTGTAGAAATTCCCTTTTTACGATTAATACCAGTAGGAATACCTCTACCATTATCTTTAACAGTAATGGAATTATCTTTGTTAATTGTAACGTCTATCGTATCACAAAAACCACCAAGTGCTTCATCAACCGCATTATCTACAATTTCATATACAAGATGATGTAAACCTTTTGACGCCGTACTACCAATATACATACCTGGTCTTTTCCTTACAGCTTCTAAACCTTCAAGAATCTGTATCTGATCGGCACCATATTCTGTACTCATTTCTGTACTCATAACTTTCCTCCTAATTTTATATCATTAATTAAGTAATTCGTTTTCTGCAATTACACTTCCTTCTTCTACTTTATATAATTTATCTATCTGAAAACGGTTAGTAACAAACTCTTCTAAGCCTGTACACGTAATCATTGTCTGAATTCCCTCAATACTATTTAACAAATAATTTTGCCTGTTTCGATCTAATTCTGATAATACGTCATCTAGTAATAGTATTGGGTCATCTTTTATTGTTTGTTTTACTAACTCAATTTCTGCAAGTTTTAATGAAAGTGCTGCTGTTCTTTGCTGCCCTTGAGAACCATACTTTCGAATATCAATATCTTTTATTACAAAACAAATGTCATCGCGATGAGGCCCGACACTTGTTTGTTTATAAAATATATCTTTTTCTCTCTGCTTCTCTACTTTCATTTCCATATCTTCTACGAGAACATTTGGCTCATATTGAACGATCAGTTCTTCTTTACCGCCAGATAACTTCTTATGTATGTCATATACAATCTCATTTAACTCAAATATAAACTGTTTTCTTCGCTCAATAATTCGCTTTCCAAATTCACAAAGCTGTATGTCCCATATACTAAGTGTTTCCATTAATTCTGGTTTGAAACTTATTTGTTTCAATAAATTATTACGTTGGTTAATTATTTTACTATAATTTGTCAAATCAGAAAGATATAACTTATCTAACTGGCATAATTCAAAATCAATAAATCTCCTACGGTCACTTGGCCCATTTTTGATAATGCTCAAATCCTCTGGTGAGAAAAATACTAGATTAATTAATCCAAAGAGCTCGCTGGACTTTCTAATTGGTAGTCCGTCAATCGCTACACCCTTTGGCTTATTCTTTTTCAAATGCATATCAATTCGATGTACAAGTTCATTTTTCTCTATAAACATACGAATATGAGATTCATCCTGAGTTAATTGAATCATTTCTTTATCTTTACTGCCTTTGTGTGACTTTGTCGTACCAGCTAAATACACTGCTTCTAGTATATTCGTCTTACCTTGTGCATTATCTCCATACAATATGTTAGTACCTTTTTTAAAACTTATAGATAATGTATTATAATTTCTAAAATTACTTAACTCAAGTGACTTAACAATCATGATTACACCAACTATTTCTCAATCTTAACTTGCTCTCCATC
Organism: Anaerosporobacter sp.; assembly: GCF_031551385.1. Classification (GTDB taxonomy): domain Bacteria; phylum Bacillota; class Clostridia; order Lachnospirales; family Lachnospiraceae; genus Anaerosporobacter. Next base: position 17,488 of record NZ_JAVBNS010000138.1, on the reverse strand, counting down.
GTATTCAACAATATCTCCATCAACTAATTTTTTGCCACGTTGATATTCTACTTCATTGTTTACTTTGACAAGACCATCCTGAATTACGAATTTGGCATCTACACCAGATCCTACTAATCCACCCGCTTTTAATGCCTGTCCTAACTTAATATAATCTTCTCTTAATTTAATTATTTCCATTGTAGTAACATGCTCCTTTCAAAAAATGTAGCCAACTACTTTATACAGCTCCACTAAAATTAACTGGTAAAATTAAATATACATAGGTTTCTTCTTTATCACGGATAAAACATGGAGCTTTGGGATTAAATAGATAAATATCAATTTCTTCATCATCAATAACACGTAATGCATCAATTAAGAACTTAGGATTAAATCCTATAAGGATATCTTTACCTTCTTTACGAATATCGATTTCCTCGTTCATAGAACCAATAGAAGAGTTAATTTTTAACTCTAAATCAGAATCAGTAATATTTACAATAATCGGTTTTTTCTCAGATTCTTTTACTAATAGGGTAGCACGGTCTATACAGCTTAAAAATTCTTTCTTGTTAATCGTAACTTTTGTTTCATAGTCATTTGATAACATCTGGTCAATCTTATAAAATTCACCTTCTATTAACCTTGACAAAACAGTCGTTTTATCAAATTCAAATAAAATATGTTTATCAGAAATATATATTTGTAATTCATCAGCGATTTCTCCTGATAATATCTTACTTATTTCAATAAGAGTTTTACCTGGTACGATTACTTTTGTAGCATCATACTCTTGGTTTAACTTAATTTTTCTGATTGATATTCTATGACCATCCAAAGATACCACTTTTAATTCATCGCTTGCTATCTCAAATAGTTCACCAGTCATGATTTTATTACTTTCATTATCCGCAATCGAAAATACAGTTTGACGAATTACTTCTTTTAAAGAAAACTGTGATAATATAATCGGTTTATTTTTAACAATTGGAGGTAGACTAGGAAACTCTTCTGAAGACTTCCCTAATATCTCAAATTTAGATTTCTCACATGTGATTGTAGCTTTGAAATTATCATCTGTTTGGATGGTTACATTATTCTCTGGTAACTTACGTATAATCTCTGAGAAGATTTTAGCACTAATAGCGATAACACCTTCTTCAACTATTTCACCATTAATGATTGTTTCAATAGCTAATTCCATATCATTCGTAATTAATTTGATTTGGTTTGATGTAACTTCTATAACGATACATTCAAGAATTGGCATTGTTGATTTAACAGATACTGCTTTTAATGCAATGTTAACTCCATTAAGTAAATCGCTTTTTGAACAAACAATTTTCATGTTGTGTATAACTCCCTTCAGGATAAAATGCAAATATAATATATAAATACTTAGTAGTATTAGTAGTAGGGGCTGTTAATTTGTTAATAAGTGTAGTTTTGCTGATTAGTAAGCTAGTTTAAGCCCATAACAACTATGTTAATAATTCATTTTCATATTGAGTATAAACTTGAAGTTATTAACAAGGGGTAAAAATAATAAAAATAATACACACAAAAATAACAGGTTATTAACAATGGAATGTGAATAACTTAAAACACCTACTGAGGGTTAATCTTTTTATTTAAAACTTCCATTGTGTTTTGAAGAGTAGAATCCTTCTCAAGATCATTAGTTATCTTATCGATACCATGCAAAATCGTTGTATGATCACGGTTTCCAAGCCTTTTGCCAATGTCAGCGAGTGACAATTCAGTAAGCCTGCGAGAGAGATACATACAGATCTGTCTTGGATAAGAGATGTTTTTACTCTTTTTTGATGAGTAGATATCAGATTGTGAGAGACTAAAGTGTTCGGATACCATCTCAACAATTAACTCTACGGTGATTTCTTTCTTATTATTAGGCGAAATCAAATCTTTTAGCACTTTTTCTGCTAGTTCCACTGTTACATCTTTCTTCTCAAGTCTAGAAAAAGCCACAATCTTAGTAAGTGCGCCTTCTAATTCACGAATATTGGATTTAATATTTGTGGCGATATACTTCATAACTTCATTATCAATCTGTAGACCATCCAATTCTTCTTTCTTCTTTAAGATTGCCATTCTAGTCTCATAATCAGGAGATTGAATATCAACTGTAAGACCCCATTCAAAGCGGGAACGAAGACGTTCTTCTAATGTTTCAATATCTTTTGGTGGCTTATCCGAAGATATAATAATCTGCTTCTTTGATTCATGTAGTGTATTAAATGTATGGAAAAACTCTTCTTGAGTACTTTCCTTACCTATAATGAATTGAATATCATCAATAAGCAATACATCAATATTACGGTACTTTTCACGAAACTCTGCTGTTGATGAATTCTCACTTCTATTACGAATCGCATCGATAAGTTCATTCGTAAATGTTTCACTAGTTACATACAATACCTTGCTAGCAGGGTTATGTTCTAATATAAAGTGAGCAATCGAATGCATTAAGTGGGTCTTTCCTAATCCAACACCTCCGTATATAAAGAGAGGGTTGTATACTTCAGCAGGGGATTCTGCTACTGCCAATGATGCAGCATGAGCAAGATTATTATTAGTACCTACAACAAAAGTGTCAAAAGTATAACGTGGATTTAGGAATGGATATTTGTTTTTTTGTACGGAGTTCATTTGGTTACTGTTTTCTGATTTGGATAGTTTCTTAGCTTCATTAGGAAGAACAATAGCGATTTCATAGTTTTTCCCTGTTATTTCTTCAATTGCAACTTTAATCGGTATACCATACTTCTTACTTATAAAACTAACTCCGTCTTTACCTAAATCAGGATTACTTAATATAGTAATTAAATCATCTTCTACGTCATATACTTTTAAAGGTGCTAACCAAGTACGAAAAGAAACGTCTGTTATATCATGCATAAGCTTAACAGACATTAAAATCTCGTCCCATTTTTCTTGAATTATGTTTTTCATCATAATCCCCCTAATTATAAATTTTCATATAACTATATATTATAACAAGATTGTTAAATTTTCAATGGCTAACTAGACAAAATCTGTTGATGATGTGGACAAACTTTGGTAAAATAGCATTTGACCATCCGAATTCCACGGTTTATCCACGAACCATCCAAATTAATTCACATCCATGTGCATAACAAATTAAAAGTATAAACATCCTTCGAATATATTGCAAATTAAATGTTTTTTTGGATGGTGAAGAAGAAATCAACTCAAAATCAAGAAGTTATCCACAAGTTATCCACAAATTGTTGATAACTTCTTGGATGGTGGATGTGGATATAGCTTTTCTATTGATTTTTCCACATATGAGCCACAAACCATCCAAAACGTTGTGTAAAACACATCTCTTTATAGAAAATGTTGAAGCAAAAAATTCAAATAATACTTGACGGAATGAATGATTGCTACTATAATAAACGTGATATTGTAATTTATCTTATGATAGAGTAAATACGCTTACTATGAAAAGTTAGGTATAATTAAGGAGGTGTTTGGTTCATGAAAATGACATTCCAACCAAAAAAGAGATCAAGAGCTAAAGTTCATGGTTTCAGAAAAAGAATGAGCACTGCTAATGGTAGAAAAGTTATTGCTAGCAGAAGAGCAAAAGGAAGACATAAATTATCAGCATAGGTCGCAGTATTGTGACCTTTTTTCTCTATAGAACGGCTCTTTACGGGCTGCTCTTAGGGTGTTAAGAGAGAAAATTATTCTATTAATAGGGGATTTTGAAATTGTCAGAATCATTGAAAAGTAATAAAGAATTTCAGTATGTATATAAGAATGGAAAATCGTTTGCTAATAAATATTTGGTTATGTATATAGTAAAAAATGATTTAGATACATTACGATTAGGAATATCGGTTAGTAAAAAAGTAGGCAATAGCGTTGTTAGACATCGTGTAACAAGGCTTATTAGAGAAAGTTTTCGATTGAATGATTACAAGTTTAATAGTGGTTTAGACGTAGTAGTAATTGGAAGAGCGGGAGCAAAGGGAAGAACTTATCAGGAAATAAGTAGCGCAGTGTACCATCTGTGCAAACTTCATAAAATCATAAAAGAGATGAATGAGTAGTGAAAAAAATATTGATATTTCTTATAAAAATATATAGAAAATATATTTCACCCCTAAAAGGAAGGCCTACTTGTATATATACGCCTACCTGCTCTTTGTATGCAATGGAAGCACTACAGAAATATGGTGCTATAAAAGGGACATACCTTGCAGTAAGAAGAGTATTGAGGTGCCATCCATTTGCAAAGGGTGGTTATGATCCGGTTCCTTAAAGTTATGAGGAGGAATAATAATTGATTAATTTATTTTTAACAAAATCGCCTGGTATGTTAAGTCCGATTACGAATCTACTTGGATGGATATTGAATGTAATATATGAATTTGTAGATTTATTTGGACTAGGGAATGCGGCACTTTGTATTGTACTATTCACGTTTTTAGTAAAATCGTTAATGATTCCATTAACAATTAAGCAACAGAAGTTTAGTAAGATTTCATCAAAGATGAATCCTGAGTTAATGAAAATTCAAGAGAAATATAAGGGAAAACGTGATGAAGATTCCATGAGAAAGCAACAACTTGAGACGCAAGCTGTATATCAAAAGTACGGTGCAAGTCCAGCAAGTGGTTGTCTTCCAATGTTAATTACGTTACCAATTATGTTTGCGTTATATAGAGTTATCTATAATATTCCAGCGTATATTAATGATATATATGCTTTATATGCGAACGTTGCAGCTGATTTACAAAAAGTGTCAGGTTTGGAGAATATTTTAAAGGATAATTTTAATGTAACTGGACTAGTTGCTAATGATGCTGGTAGTTTTACTATTAATTCAATTATTGATGCGTTATCTAAGCTTACAACTGGAAACTGGTCAGAATTAGCAAGTCAATTTCCTTCATTAGCGGATACAATAAATTCTGCATCAAAAAGTATTATGCATATCAATTCATTTTTCGGTGGATTGAATATTGTAGACAATCCGATGTCAAAAATGTGGCCAGGCCTTATTATACCAATTCTTGCGGTTGCAACACAATGGTATTCTACAAAGCAAATGACAGCTTCAAATGGTATGGATCAAAATGCACCAGGTTCTTCTATGATGAAGGGTATGAATACGTTTATGCCACTAATGTCAGGTGTTTTCTGTTTGACTTTACCAATTGGTGTTGGTATTTACTGGGTAGCGGGTGCAGTATTCCAAATTATTCAACAATTTGCTATCAATAAGTATTTTGAAAAGATTGACCTTGATGTATTAGTTGAGAAGAGTGTTGAAAAAGCTAAAAAGAAGAAAAAGCACGTTGATTATGAAAAGACATTAGAGGAATTAGCTAAGAAGCAGACAAAAACGCTTGGCGACAAAGCTGGAAATTATAATAATGCCCCTAAAAAGAGTACTATTAGTAGTAAAGCTAACTCTAATATTAGTAGTGATAAAGAAGATAGTACAACAACAAAGCCGAATACAAACTACAAAGCAGGTAGTATTGCTGAGAGAGCGAATATGTTGAAAGGGAATAACTCAGGTAAGGGGGACAAGTAATCATGAATGAGTGGATTGAGGTTACGGCAAAGAACGTCAATGAAGCATTGACAGAAGCATTAATTAGACTTGAGACTACAAGTGATAACGTGGAATATGAAGTACTTGAAAAAGAATCAAATGGAATTCTAGGTCTATTTAGTAAACCTGCCAAGATAAGAGTTCGTAGTAAGAAAACAATAGAAGGTGTTGCAATTAACTTTTTGAAGAAAGTATTCAATTCTATGAATCTTGTTGTTGAGATAAAAGTTGATTATAACAAAGAAGATGGTTATGTTAATATTGATTTAAGTGGAGAGGATATGGGAGTTCTTATTGGTAAAAGAGGACAAACATTAGATTCTTTACAATATTTAGTAAGTCTTGTTGTTAATAAAGAAAGCAATAGCTATCTAAAAGTTAAAGTTGACACGGAAAACTACCGTGAAAGAAGAAAAGAAACACTTGAAAATCTTGCAAAAAATATAGCATATAAAGTTAAGAGAACGAAACATCCTGTATCACTTGAGCCAATGAATCCTTTTGAAAGAAGAATTATTCACTCTGCACTTCAAAATGATAAATATGTGGAAACACATAGTGAAGGGGAAGAGCCATACAGAAAAGTTGTTGTTACACTTAAAAAGTATGTAAAAGATTATAAAGGTGGCTATAATAAAGATTATAGTTACAAAAAGGATTACAAGAAGGACTATAAAAGAGAGTACCGAAAAGATTACAAAAAAGATTACAGCAAAAACTATGGAGCGAATGAGTCTTCAACAGTTACTGTAACAGAAGAATAGAATTATGGGGCTGTAGCAAAAATCATATAATTTAAGATTTTGCAACAGCCCCTATTATAGATTTAGAAAGGATTGTGTAAAACAGTGAAAACAGATACAATCGCTGCAATTACTACTGGAATGACGAATGCTGGTATTAGCATTGTTAGAATGAGCGGTGATGAAGCATTAGAAATTATAGATAAGATTTATTGTTCTCCTAAGAAGAATAAAAAGCTTTCGGAAGCAGCAAGTCATACGGTTCATTATGGTTATATTTTGGATGGTGAGCAGACAATAGATGAAGTTATGGTTCTTATTATGAAAGGGCCGAATTCCTATACGAGAGAAGATGTCGTTGAGATTGATTGTCACGGTGGAGTCGTAGTAACAAAGAAGATATTAGAAACGGTTATTAAGTATGGAGCGAGAGTTGCAGAACCAGGTGAATTCACAAAGCGAGCTTTTGTTAATGGAAGAATTGATTTATCACAAGCGGAAGCTGTAATTGATGTTATCAATGCAAAGAATGAATACGCATTAAGTAGTTCAATGAGTCAACTTAAGGGAAATATTTTAAATAGAATAAAAGAGATAAGGGATAATGTTATCCATGATGTTGCATTTATTGAGGCGGCACTTGATGATCCCGAACACATTGAAATTGGCAATTTTTCTGAAACATTATTAAGTAATGTTGAGAAGAATATTAATATATTAGATAAGTTATTAGAGTCAGCAGATAATGGACGATTGCTTCGTGAAGGTATTAAAACTGTAATTGTAGGGAAACCGAATGCAGGAAAATCCTCTTTGATGAATGTATTATTAGGGGAAGACAGAGCGATTGTAACCGATATTGCGGGAACGACGAGAGATACTTTAGAAGAGACGATTTCTATCCATGGTATTACACTTAATATTATTGACACGGCGGGCATTCGTGATACGGAAGATGTGATTGAAGAAATTGGTGTTAAAAAGGCAAAAGAAAATGCAGAAGATGCAGATTTAATTATCTATGTCGTGGATGGTTCGATAGATTTGGATCAAAATGATTATGATATTATTGAGATGATAAAAGATAGAAAATGTATTGTTTTGTTAAATAAGACAGATTTAGATTCTAAGATTACCGATAGCCAATTAGAATCATTAACAGGTAAAACTGTAATTAGGATTTCTGCTAAAGAGGGTACTGGAATTGAAGAGTTTGAGGCTTGTATTAAAGATTTATTCTACGAGGGGAAACTTAATTTCAATGATGAAGTTTATTTAACAAATATAAGACATAAAGCTGCGATTGTTGAATCAAGAGAGAGTTTAGAGCAGGTAAAACAAAGTATACTGGATGGTATGCCGGAAGATTTCTATTCCATTGATTTGCTAAGTGCTTATAATTCGCTTGGTTATATTATTGGTGAAATGGTTGATGATGACTTGGTTAATACAATATTCAAAGAATTTTGTATGGGAAAATAAATGATAGATGATCGATGGATGGTCTAGATAAAAAGGAAACGAGGAAGGATTATGTCATATACGTATGAAGATTACGATGTTGTTGTCGTAGGAGCTGGACATGCAGGTTGTGAGGCAGCTTTAGCTAGTGCAAGACTATCACTTAATACAATAATGTTTACCGTAAGTGTAGATAGTATTGCTTTGATGCCTTGTAATCCTAATATAGGGGGAAGTTCTAAGGGACATCTTGTAAAAGAGATTGATGCGCTTGGTGGAGAGATGGGCAAGAACATTGATAAAACATTTATACAATCAAAAATGTTAAATAAATCGAAAGGTCCTGCCGTACATTCGTTGCGTGCACAGGCTGATAAGCAAGGCTACAGCAGTGAGATGAGAAGAATCATTGAGAATACACCGAATCTTACTGTGAAACAGGCTGAAGTATGTGAAATTTTGGCTGAGGATGGTCATGTCACTGGTGTTAAGACTTATTCGGGTGCAATCTATCCTTGTAAGGCTGTAATATTGGCTACAGGCACGTATTTGAAGGCAAGATGTATCTACGGTGATGTTAGTAATTATACAGGCCCTAATGGGCTTTCCTCAGCGGATCATTTGACAGATTCGTTAAAGAGTCTTGGTATTGAGATTCAACGATTTAAAACAGGAACTCCAGCGAGAATTGATAAGAGATCAATTGATTTTAGTAAGATGGAAGAGCAAAAGGGTGATGAAGAGGTTGTTCCATTCTCATTTACAAACAAGAGAGAAGATATTGAGAGAGAGCAAGTATCTTGCTGGTTAACATATACGAATGAGGAAACACATAAAGTTATTAGAGAGAATTTAGATCGTTCGCCATTATATTCTGGTGATATAGAGGGAACAGGGCCTAGATATTGTCCATCGATAGAGGATAAGGTTGTTCGTTTTGCAGATAAAGATAGACATCAGGTATTTATTGAACCAGAGGGTAATTATACGAATGAGATGTATGTAGGTGGTATGTCGAGTTCGTTGCCAGAAGATGTTCAGTATAAGATGTATCGTAGCGTTTCTGGACTTGAGAATGCTAAGATTGTTAGAAATGCTTATGCTATTGAATATGATTGTATTAATCCAAATCAGTTAAAGGCTACACTTGAATTTAAGAATATTGATGGGTTATTCAGTGGTGGTCAATTTAATGGTAGTTCAGGTTATGAAGAAGCTGCAGCACAAGGTTTAGTAGCTGGTATTAATGCAGCATCTAAAGTTTTAGGGAAAGAACAGATTGTATTAGACCGTTCGGAATCTTATATCGGCGTATTAATTGATGATTTAGTAACAAAAGAGAATAAAGAGCCATATCGTATGATGACTTCTAGATCAGAATATCGTCTATTATTAAGACAAGATAATGCGGATTTACGATTAAGTAAAATTGGTCATAAAGTTGGATTAATTGATGATGAGCGTTACGAAAGTCTTTTACTAAAAGAGAAACAGATTAAAGAAGAGATAGAGCGTCTGGAGAATGCGAATATTGGTGCAACGAAAGAAGTTCAAGAATTACTTGAGTCAAGCAGTAGTACTCCTCTTAAAACAGGAACTACATTGGGCGAACTAATTCGTAGACCGGAACTTTGCTATGAAGTTATCGCTCCAATTGATAGAGGACGATGTGAATTACCACGAGATGTAATAGAGCAGGTTAATATTAATATTAAGTATGAAGGATATATCAAGAGACAATTAAAGCAGGTAGAGCAGTTTAAGAAGTTAGAAGGAAAGATAATTCCTGAAGATATTGATTATGATGATGTTCACAGTTTACGTCTTGAAGCGAAACAAAAATTGTCGTTAGTGAAACCACACTCAGTAGGGCAAGCATCCAGAATCGCAGGAGTATCACCAGCGGATATATCTGTTTTATTAGTTTATCTATCATCATTTCATGGGAAGAAGTAGTAGGAGTAAGTATGAGTAGAGAAGATATTTTAATACAAGCAGCGAAAGATCTTGATATTACGTTATCGGAGTTGCAAGTTAGCCAATTTATTAAATACTATGAAATATTAGTTGAATGGAATTCATTTATGAATCTCACTGGTATTACAGAGTATGATGAAGTAGTAGTAAAGCATTTTATAGATAGCTTATTGATTGTAAAAGCATTCGATTTATCAAATACGAAGTCAATGATTGATGTAGGTACAGGAGCAGGATTCCCTGGTATCCCTTTGAAGATTATATATCCAGAAATGCAGGTAGTACTGCTTGATTCTTTGAACAAGAGAATTAAGTTTTTAAATGAAGTGATTGGCCAATTGGGGTTATCTAAGATTGAGACCATCCATGGAAGAGCTGAAGATTTCGGAAGAGATAAGAAATATAGAGAGAAGTTTGACTTGTGTGTATCTAGGGCGGTAGCAAACCTTGCTACATTATCAGAGTATTGTATTCCTTTTGTGAAAAAGAATGGTTACTTCATTCCATTTAAGTCTGGAAAGATTACGGAGGAAGTAACAGAGGCTAAAAAAGCTGTAAAGGTATTAGGTGGTAAACTAGAAGAAGTAAAACCGTTAGTGCTTCCGAATACAGATATAGAACGTTCCTTTGTTATGGTTCACAAGACAGAGAATACAAGCAAGGTATATCCTAGAATGGCAGGAAAACCATCCAAAGAACCATTAAAGTAGGACAACATCGTCCTAACAGATATAGATGATACCATCCATATGAAAGAAGGAAAACTCATGTTAGAGGGAAGATATTTATTATTTGGAGATGATTATGGCGATGTTATTAAAGTAAGAAATCAATGCCTAGATGTGGATTGTAATAGTAATGATTCAATGGATAGCGAGGCGATACATGTTATTGTGTATGAGAATAACCATCCAATAGCATGTGGTCGTATGCTAATTAGAGGAGAGGATTTTTTATTTGATCGTATCTATGTGATAGAGAGTAAGAGAAGAAATAGAGTTGGTGATTTTGTAGTACGATTATTGATTGAGAAAGCAAATTTAATGTGTGCAGAAGACGTATTAGTATCTTGTAAAGAGGATAGCAGAGTATTCTTTGAATCAATAGGTTTTAGAGAGAGAAGAGACCTATGTGATAGGAATAAGGATCAGGTCAATATGTGTTTGAATTTAGAAACTTTTTTGAATAAGAAGTCATGCTGTAAATAACGAAAATATGGTATTGTAATACCTATTGTATTAAAGAAGAGGCTGTCGCAGAATGAAATTAAACTACAAGGTGCAGTGATATTTTTTTAATAACATCACTGTATACCGTAAGAAATCTCATTTTACGTTAGCCTCTTTTACCCTGTGCAATTATATAAAGATAGAAATAAGGTTACATAATTGTTCTGGATTTTCTAACCAAGGAAGTCCTTTTGCATGTGGTATTACATCGGTTTCTATTGATGGGTTAAGTTCTGTATATTCACTGAAAATCTCTTCATAGTTAGCATATCCATCACCTGTCACAAAGTAAATACTATTGTTAATTGATTTAAGCGAATGTGTGACATTTAGGTTTGTGAAATAACATCTTATACTAGCATCAACATATTTTGCAGCTTCACCACCTAGATGAGCAGCTTCATTTCGTGATAAAATGTAGTTTTTCGTTATGATAGATGGTTGACTGACCTGACTTAGTAATTGCTTAGAAAGACTTGTCTTGCTATATGATACATTGAAAATACTTGTTCCTATTAGATATGATTCTAATATCTTTTTGTTTATCTTATGATTTTTATGAGGAATGCAATTTAATGTTTTAATACTTGGTGTATTAATAAACATTAATTTATTAATCATATTAGGGCTGTAGTTGCAAACTGTAAGACCAATCGTTGTAGATTTACCAACACAAACTAAATTAGTTTTCTGTTTAATTACGGTTGTAATAAAATCGGTTACTAATTGAACAAATAAAAAATTAGTATATGTTATCTTTGGTTTATCAGATTTACCGAATCCTATCAAATCGATAGTATAGACAGTATAGTTTTTTTCTAATTTACTAATTAAAGATCTAAATTCATAGCTTGATTGACTTGCATCCAAATCATGAATTAATAATATTGGTGTACCTTGTCCACTTTTTGTATAATAAATTTTTCCAAAACGCCACTCAAAGTAATTACTATTTGGTAAGTACAGTTTTTCATGTTTAGAAGCAAGATGAAAAACTAATTTATTAATAAATATACCGATTGAAGCAATCGCTAATGCAGCTAATATAGCAATGGAAAACTTTTTGTTTTTTTTCAACGTATATCCCTCTTTCTGATTTTATTAAAATTAATTTTTAAAAATAGACTCATTAAGTTATAAGAAAAAACCTTATTGTTTCTTATAAGTTATATTATATGCTAAATTGTTGGGACTTACAATTAGTTTTTGTACTTTAAATAATATATGTAGATAGAGTTTTATTTAGTACTTTATAGAATAGTTGCATATATTTGATAGGTGATAACATATCAAATTAAAAAAAATAAACAAATTAAGATTTTGCAAAAAAAATTCCTTTAATAATTTAGTTTTCTGTTATATTATAATATATATACTGTTTAAATTGATACCTAATTTGTAAATAGTACGATGTTATGGAAACGTTTTGCAAAATGCAGTTAATATGTGAGGTAGTCTAATGGGTGAAATCATTAAAAAGAAAAATACATCAGTACAAGGTCCATTAAGTGAGATTGCTGAGAATTTATTGAAGGATACAAAAAAAGAAAAAAATTCTTTACTAATCTCTATTCATGAAGTGCAAACTAATATAGATATATTACAGAAAAATATTTTGACATATCATAAGGAACAATTAGACAAGAGTAGTGATAGATTTAAAGTTGGGTTAGGAAGAGAAGATTGCGAATGTAAAATAATGGAAGAAAAATTAAAAAGTGATTTGTCTATCGTTGAAGAGTTGCAAAAATGCTATAATAAGACATTATCAAAAGAACAGGATTTAATTCGATTAAACGATTATATTAAAAATAGCTGTATTTGTGATTCTAATGATTTCTTAGGGGGAGTAAACGAAGATGTTAATGGACTGAAGTTGCTTGAGACACAAGAAATTGAGAGAAAACGTATTGCTAGAGAGTTACATGATTCCCCAGTGCAAAATTTAACGACACTAATACACAAGACGGAACTTTGTACTAGATTAGTTGATTTAGATCCAATACGTGCTAAACTTGAGTTACAAACTATGATAGGTACAATAAAGACAACAATAAATGATATGAGAAATATTATTTATGATTTACGACCTATGTCTTTAGAAGATTTAGGTTTAGTTATAACTGTTAAGAGATATATAAAACAATTTATTGATAGTACAACGATGAAAGTAATATTAAACGTTGAGAATGAAAGGAAAGTGAAATCAGATATTATTGATTTAACATTATTTCGGATTATTCAAGAAGCTTGTAATAATGCAGTGAAACATGCAGATGCAAGTGTCATTCATATAGATTTGATTTATCAAGAAGAGGGTATTGAACTAGTTATTGAAGATAATGGTTGTGGAGTTGATAATAACGCTAAGAGGGAAGCGAAAAACGAAGCAGATAAATCATTATCAGGTTTTGGACTATCTATGATGAAAGAAAGAGTGGGGCTTTTATCAGGAAAAATCGATATAAGATCAGTTATTAATGAGGGAACAAAGATAAGTGTGTATGTACCAACTAATTAAATATTAGAATTAAGTTTTAAAGGAGAACAAAGAATGAAACCTGTGAATATTATTATAATTGATGATCATTCGTTAGTCCGAGAAGGAATTAAGCAACTACTAGAGTTAGACGGGGAAATTAAAGTTATCGGGGAAGCTAGCAATGGAGAAGAAGGTATTGAATTAATTAAGAGTGTGACGCCAGATGTGGTTCTACTTGATATTAATATGCCTGTTATGAATGGACTTCAGATGTTACAAAAACTTAAGGAATGCGACATAAAAGAAAAGATATTGATATTAACGATACATAATGAAATTGAATATTTGGCTAAGGCAGTAGAGATTGGTGTTAATGGTTATGTATTAAAGGATTCTGATTCAGAAGTGTTGAAAAAAGCAATATTTACAATTTATGAAGGTGAAACATATATTCAACCTAATTTAGCACCTTTATTAAATGAGAAACTTACATCACCAGATGATAATTCTGTAATTAATGATCTTACTAGGAGAGAGCTTGAAGTATTAAAGCTTTTGGCGGAAGGCTTATTTAATAAAGAGATAGCATTTAAATTAGAAATTAGCGAAAAGACTGTAAAAAATCATGTTTCGAATATATTTAAGAAGATTCAAGTATTTGATCGTACACAAGCAGCAGTATTTGCCATAAAGAATAATTTAGTTGACTTGTTTTAATTATTAGGAATAAGAAAGTAAATTGACATAATGAAGTTTATTCAATAATTACTTGAACATAGAACTTATGTAAATACCCTTAGGAATATTTGTATTCTTGAGGGTGTTTTTTTGCAAGTGTGAAAATATTGTTAGTTTTGTGTTGCTGTGAACGTTTTCTGTGAACAGTAACAGAATTGTAATGTTTCACGTGAAACATTTTTAGTATGCTAGTTGAATACTATTTCTAAAAATGCTATAATTAGTATGGTTATTTGTAGCTTGACGAATTTATACTTCTGAATAGTTATATTGATAGAGTAACTTAAGGGGTTAATCCTTACTAGTTATTCAATATGGAAATATGGAGGTGAAAAAATGGGAAGAATAATAGCAGTCGCTAATCAAAAAGGTGGAGTTGGTAAAACTACAACCGCTATTAATTTATCTGCTTGCTTAGCAGAACAAGGAAAGAAGATTTTAACTATTGATATTGATCCACAGGGAAATACTTCAAGTGGATTAGGAATAGACAAAAATAATCTGGAAAACACAGTTTATGAATTGATGATTGGCAGTTGCGAGTTAGAAGATTGTATTATACCAAGTGTATGTGAGAACTTATATGTTCTACCATCCAATGTTAATCTTGCTGGAGCAGAAATTGAATTAATTGGTATTAACGATAAGGAATACATACTAAAGTCTTATATTGATAAAGTAAGAGACAATTATGATTTTATAATAATTGATTGCCCACCTTCATTAAATACATTAACAGTAAATGCTATGACAACAGCAGATACAGTTCTTGTACCAATTCAATGTGAATATTATGCATTGGAAGGTTTGACTCAATTGATACATACAATTAATTTAGTTAGAGCTAGACTAAATCCTGATTTAGAGATTGAAGGTGTTGTTTTTACAATGTTTGATGCAAGAACAAATCTTTCTTTGCAAGTTGTTGAAAATGTAAAGGAAAATCTTCAACAGAATATATATAAATCGATTATACCTAGAAATGTACGTCTTGCTGAAGCACCAAGTCATGGTAAGCCTATTAATATGTACGATTCAAAATCAGCAGGAGCTGATGCATATAGAGATTTAGCACGAGAAGTAATAGAAAGAGGTGAACTATAAGGTGGCAGCAGGAGCTAGAGGACTAGGAAAAGGTCTTGACTCAATGATTCCACAAAAAGTTATTCAACCAAAGAGTAATAAAGAGGAATTAAAGTCTAAAAAGGAAACAGGAGATGTTTCACGTGAAACATTAATTAATATTAATCAGATAGAACCAAACAAATCACAACCAAGAAGAAACTTTAATGAGGATACTCTTCATGAACTGGCAGAATCTATTAAGTTATATGGCATAATTCAACCATTGATATTACAAAAGAGGGACAAGTATTATGAGATAATAGCTGGTGAAAGAAGATGGAGAGCTGCAAAAGTTGCTGGATTAAAAGAAGTACCTGCAATTGTTAAAGAGTATAGTTCTCAAGAAATTGTAGAAATAGCTCTTATAGAAAATATTCAAAGGGAAGATCTTAATCCAATTGAAGAAGCCTTGGCATTCCAAAAACTAATTAATGAATATAAATTGAAACAAGATGAAGTAGCAGAACGTGTATCTAAGAGTAGAACAGCGATAGCAAACTCGATGAGATTACTAAAGTTAGATGAGCGTGTTCAACAAATGCTTATTGATGATATGATATCAAGTGGTCATGCAAGAGCTTTGATTTCTCTTGAAGATGGAGAGTTGCAATATCAGGTTGCAACGAAGATATTTGATGAAAAACTTAGTGTTCGTGATGTGGAAAAACTTGTTAAAAAGTTGTTAGAGCCTAAAAAAGAAGAAGAAACAACGGAAAAAGGCAAAAATCTTGATTTTATTTATCGTGATATAGAAGAAAAGATAAAAGAGATTATTGGTAGTAAAGTTCAAGTAAAACAAAAATCAGAGGATAAGGGAAAAATCGAAATTGAATATTATTCAAAAGACGAATTTGAACGTATAATTGAATTATTTCAGACAATTAGAAAAAATTAATGTAGAAAATAATTTAACTATTGCGTAAGTTTAGGAAACTGATTATGTAGAAAGGATAAGTTATGGAAGTATTTGATAGTATAGGGTTAGACATAGGGTATGTCCTTATTGGTGTAATAGGAATTACATTAATCATAGGAATTATATGTATTGTGCTACTTTGCAAAGTACATTCTTTAAAGAAAAAATATAAAAGCTTTATGTCTGGAAGCTCAATGGAAAGTTTAGAAGATGAAATCACGAAAAGATTTCAAGAGATTAGTAATCTACAAGCATCCACAAAAGTAGTGCAAGACCAAGTTTCACGAGTAGAAGATACATTAAAAGTTGTGTATCAAAAAGTAGGTATTGTAAAATACGACGCATTTAGTGAAATGGGTGGTAAGTTAAGTTTTGCATTAGCGTTACTAACAGAAGAAAACGATGGATTCTTGTTAAATTCTATGCATAGCAGCAGGGAAGGTTGCTATACATATATAAAAGAAATAATAAAAGGGGAATCTTTTGTCATATTATCAGAAGAAGAAAAGACAGCATTAAAGCAAGCAATTGAAAGTAAGAGCTTACATGCTTAAAAAATAGTCCTATTGTAGCATTGAAAAAAAAGTAAAAATAGTACATTATAGTATTAGGGTGATAATATGGTGAAAATACAAAATTCTAATATGACAAGAAGTGTTAATGTTAAAAGCTTAAAAGGTAATGAGATTTTAGGAAAAGATATTTTATCTGAATCTGGAATTATATTAATGTCAGAAGGCACAATTGTGAAGAAAGAATATATTGAAAAGCTGATTGAACTTGGCATAAGAAATATATTTATTAGAGATAGACTTGCAGAGGGCGTTAGAGTTGATGAATTAACAGAGATTAAAATCAAGGAGCAATGCCAGGAAACTGTAAAGGAAACAATTGAACGATACTTTTTCAGTGATAATTCAGAACTAGAGAAATTGAAATTTGTGGCGGACGATATTATATTTGATATTTTAAGTGAGCCTGAAATCATGTTTAATATATCGGGTGTCCGTGAGAAAAATGAACAAACTTATTCACATTCCGTCAATGTATGTGCGCTATCTGTATTAATAGCGTTAAAATTGAAATTATCAAAAGATAAAATTAGAGATATCGCAATAGGAAGTCTATTGCATGATATAGGTATTAATTATTTGAATTTTGATATGCAAAACGAAACATACGAAGAAATCTACAATGACGAAAATAAAATGAGAGAGATGA